>JAAURD010000169.1 GCA_012034075.1 Chloroflexaceae bacterium
CCAACGCCAGGCCCTGCATGATCACATCGCTGACTGCACGGGAAACGTGGGGGATCAGGCTGTGCAATGGCGGCAAGGGGTCGGGTTGACGGCGGGCAACGGAACGCAGCCGCGTAATGCTGCTTTCCAACCATCGGTTGCTCAACAGGCAGTAGAGCGTTGCGGAGAGGGCGTACAGGTCGCTGCGGCCATCGGTGCCGGTGCCTTGCATCTGCTCAATCGGTGCAAAGCCGGGCGTGGAGGCCATCACGCTACTGGTCGTCGTCTGCTTGGAAATACCAAAATCGAGCAGAATAATATCGCCCCTGGCAGTCAATTTCAGGTTCTGGGGCTTGATATCACGATGCACAATACCTTGCTGATGTAGGTATTCGAGGACATCAAGCAGCTGGTCGGCCCATTGCAGCACGTGATTGACCGGAAAGGGCTGGCCGCGCTGGTTGAGCAGCTGGCCCAGGTCATCGCCGGGGATATATTCCATCACCAGAAAGAGGCCGAGGCCGGTCGGGTCATCAAAATAGTCGGAGACATTGGGCAGCGCCGCGTGGCGCAGCGGTGCCAGGATGGTTGCTTCGCGTTCAAAGGCTTTGCGGGCGGTGGGTTCGGTCAAGACGAGTTGTTTGAGCGCCACGGTATGGCGCAGACGGGTATCACGGGCCTCGTAGACGCTGCCCATGCCGCCACCGGCGATGTGGCGGACAATCTCATAGCGTCCAGCAATTATAGTGCCATTCGGGATCATAGGTTTGGCCTCATCATGTCACACATTGGCTATCGTCTCTGGCAGTAGTGTACCACATACGCATTGGCAGGGCAAGTGCTCTGAGCGCGGGTACGCGGGCGCGGGAGCCGGGGGTCTCATCACCATAAACCCTGTTTTTTGGTATACTGACAGCGTAGCGAAAAGAAAAAGGTCAACCCAACAGCATGGAAACTGATAACACAGCCAAGCAACTGACAAGCCAACACATCGGCCCACACCGCTTGCGCAACCAGCGTATCACCGGCCAGAAATGCCAGACACCCGCCCAAGTCGTCACCTGGATGGGCGCACTCCAGGCACAAGATTACCACCAGGCTCTTTGGGCCATCGGCCTGCGGCTACAATCTCCAAGCGTGGCCACGGTTGAACAGGCGATTGAAGCCGGGCACATCCTGCGCACCTGGCCCATGCGCGGGACCATTCATTTTGTCCCACCGGCCGATGCAAAATGGATGCTAAAGCTCTCAGCTGCCCGTATGCTCGCTGCCGATGGCCGGCGTTTGAGCCAACTTGATCTCACCCATGCCACCATGGTACAGTGTGAGACACTCCTGTCCAATGCCCTTGGTGGTGGTCAGCGCCTGACCCGTGAGGCGATCATGAATCTGTTAGAAGACGCCGGCATAAGCACCGCCGGCCAGCGTGGCTACCATATCCTCTGGTATCTTGCGCAGTCTGGGAGTATTTGTTTGGGGCCAATGTCAGGCAAACAGCAGACCTTTGTGCTGCTTGACGAATGGGTCCCGCATCCACGCAACCTCCCCCGCGAGGAAGCGCTGGCCGAACTGGCAGCACGCTTCTTCACCAGCCACGGCCCGGCAACCCTGGCCGACTTTGCGCGATGGTCCGGGTTGACCATCGCCGATGCCCGATTGGGCCTTCAGATGAACGGCTCCACGTTTATCGCTACTACCATCAATGGTACCGCGTACTGGTTATCAGCCGAAGATCAAATGCCAAACACCAGCGAGAGCGGAGGTGTATCTTTTCTGCCAGGGTTTGATGAATACATCCTGGGCTACAAAGACCGCAGTGACGTCATCGCTGCTGAACATGCCCACAAGATCGTTCCCGGCAATAATGGCATCTTCTTCCCAACCATCGTCATTGATGGTCAGATCGTCGCCACCTGGAAACGTAAGCTCAAACGCAAATCGATTGACATCACTATCGACCCGTTTACCCCACTCGGCGACTGGACCGAACCAGTAAGAGCAGCAGCGAATGCCTACAGCGATTTCTTGGGATTACCGATAGACTCCATCACGATATCATGAGAAGACATAACACGCTGCGTGCCAACGCATGCTACCCCCGCCGCAGCGTCAAAATCGTCGCCTCCGGGGGGCAATTCAGGCGCATCGGCAAGCCGCCCAGCCCGCGTGACACATACAGCTGCATCTGATCGATGGCAAACCAGCCGCGGGCATAGGCAAGCCCATGGTAGGGCAACGTCAACGGCCCGATCAGCGGAATATCTACCTGCCCGCCATGGGTATGTCCCGATAGCTGCAAATCAACCCGATATTCAGCCGACTGTGGCGCAATATCCGGCGCATGGGCCAGGAGTAGCGTAAACGCCGCTTCGGGGATGCCCACCACTGCCGCCTCCAGGTCGGGCTGCCCATAACACATATCATCAATCCCCGCAATCCACAGCTCGCCATCGTCCCAAAGCACATGCTGGCGGCGGTTCAGCAGCGTCGTAATATCCACCAGCGCCAACTGATCACGCACCGCACCGGCGCCCTCCCAGATGTCATGGTTGCCCGGCACCGAATACATGCCCAGCCGTGCCTGCAATGGCCGCAGCAACCCCGCCAGATCAGGAATACAGCGTCGTCGTGCTACCATATCACCAGTAAACACCAGCAGATCCGGCTGCTCTGCCACCATGCGCTCCACCGCCCAGCGCGTATTCTCATAGCCATAAGGAAACCCCAGATGCAAATCGGTCAGCTGCCCAATGCGCAAGCCATCCAGCCCCGCTGGGAGATCACGAAAGCAGAGCGTGCGCCGCTCCAGCACCGGTCGGCGCGGCTCAACAAACCGAGCATACACCAGCGCCGCCGCCTCGAACCCGGTAAACCAGGTACGCACGCCACGGCTGCCCCAACGGTAGACCATGGCGTTGAGCACGCCCAGGCCCACCACAACCGGCACCCACCGCGCCGAAATACGAAACTGCAACCAATCACGTAACTTCAGCCGTCGATGCGGCCCTGGTGGGTGTTCCAATGCCATATGCTGACCGGGCAACGGTTGATGCCCCGGCCATGATGCAGCTGCGCTTGTTTTATCCATATTCCCTCGCTTCCCTTGTGTTATCCCAGATCATCGTATTGTGTTGTTCGGCGCAGGGTGCTGCGCTGCTACGGATTGTGGCACGTTGCACCGTTCCAGGTGCGCCGGTACCGCGCTGTCAGTATACAATGGATTGACGACAAGACCGGCAGCAGGTATAATACAAGCAAGAGTGTTCTCATGACCAGTTTCACCTACACATCCATTGCCGATCCAGAGGCGTTTGCCGAACGCCTAAAGCAGGTCCCGCAAGCACCTGGTATCTACCAGTGGAAAGATGCCCAGGGCCAATTGCTCTACGTCGGCAAAAGCAAAAACCTGCGCGACCGCATGCGCTCCTACTTTGGCTCGCCAGCCAGCCTTACCACCAAAACCCGCCGTCTCGTCAGCCTCATTGCCGATTTTGAGATCATTGTGACCCAGAACGAGCTTGAAGCACTCCTGCTCGAAATGAACCTGATCAAGCAGCATCGCCCCCACTATAATATTCTGCTCAAGGATGATAAGAGTTACCCGTATATCAAAGTGACCTTGCACGAAGAGTGGCCGCGTGTCTTTGCAACACGCACGGTAAGCCAAGACGGCAGCCGCTACTTTGGACCCTATGCCAGTGCCGGCTCCGTCTATACCACGCTCGATTTGCTCAACCGGCTGTTTGCCTTCCGCCCCTACTACGATTGCAAAGATAGCCGCTTTCAGCGTCACCGCCGGCTGGGCAAGCCATGCCTCTACTACGATATGAAGCGCTGTCTCGGCCCCTGTGTTGAAGGCTGGTCAACCGCGATGAATATCGCCAGGCCATCGAGTCAGTCTGCCGCTTTCTTGAAGGCAAGAGCGACCAGATTATCCGTGACCTGCGCAGCCAGATGCAGCAGGCCGCCGAAGAACTCAACTTTGAACGCGCCGCCTACCTGCGCGACCGCATCCGCGCGATTGAGCAGGTACTGGCAAAACAGCAGGTCCTGCGCACGGTCGATACCGATCAGGATGTCATTGCGTTTGCACGTGAAGAGGGCAGCACCGTGGTGCAAGTGCTGTTTATCCGCGGTGGCAAGCTCATCGGTGCCGAACCGTTTGTGCTCCAGGGCACCGAAGATGAGAGCGATACCGATCTACTTACCTCATTCCTAACCCAATTTTACGATCGTGCTCCTGATGTCCCGCCCAATCTCTTGCTTGCCGACCATATCGAAGAAGCACTGATCATTGAACAATGGCTATCGCAAAAACGCGGCCAGAAAGTCGAAATCCAGGTACCCCGACGCGGCCAGAAACGCCAACTGATCGAGCTTGCGGCCCAGAATGCCCAGCAAAAGCTCAACGACATGCGCGTACAATGGCTCAACCGCGAACAACGCTCAACCGCCGGCCTCAGCGAACTGCGCGATCTCCTCAACTTGCCCAGTCTGCCCCAACGCATCGAATGCTACGATATCTCCAACACCCAAGGGCGCCAGAATGTCGCCAGCATGGTCGTCTTTGAACGGGGCCAACCCCGCACCAGTGCCTACCGTCGCTTCAAAATCAAAACGGTGGAAGGCGCCAACGATGTCGCCGCCATCGCCGAAGTGATACGCCGCCGGTTCAAACGTGCATTGAAAGCGACGAACGATCAGCCGCCACCGGCCAGCGCGACCGATGCCAGCGCGACAACCGGCCAGCCCGAGCAGGCGCAGCTACCGGGCGAATGGGCCAGCCTGCCCGACCTCATTCTGGTGGATGGCGGACGCGCTCAGCTCAATGCCGCGCTCACGGTCTTTGCCGAACTGGGCATCGACCAGATAGCGCTGGCCGGCGTTGCCAAAGGCGTTTGACCGCAACCGCTTCGACCTGGTATTGCCCGACCTCAACGATTCCATTGTGCTTGAGCGCAATAGTCCCGTGCTCCATCTGGTCCAGCGCATCGACGAAGAAGCCCATCGCTTTGCCATCACCTACCACCGCAAACTGCGCGATAAGCAGACCCTCGCCTCGCCGCTCGACGATATTCCCGGTATCGGCCCAAAACGCAAGCGTGCGCTGCTCAAAACCTTTGGCTCACTCGATGGTATTCGTCAGGCCAGTATCGAACAAATAATCGCGGTGCCAGGCATAACCCACAAACTGGCTGAAGAACTCAAGAACCTGTTATAAGCCGCTCGACTTTCTCCACACAATCCACGAGTTTTCCACAGCCCGAACACTGGTTATCAGGTTTGTTTTAGCCCTTTCTAATAACGTTCTGTAAAATATCTGGAACCAACCGCCAAAAGTTTTCCACATGCAATTATCGACATGTCCCGCATCTCCCGGGTCGATTGCTCTATGGAAAGAACACTACGATAGCCTTCCACTATAAGAAAACCTGATAGAATTGATCCATTATGTTGCTTGAAGTTGTGTGCCAAATAAGGTATGATCATTCGCATCAGTATTTCACCAACCCGTGTGTGATATCGCTGACTACGTTTGTCCAACAACCGAACCGAACAGATTGTCGGCCATACCAGGTGGTCGTTTTTTGGTATGGTACAGACAGAGACTCACGCTATCTATACCATCATCGGGATAGCAACAACACCGCACCAGCTTACGGCGTGCTGAAAACATGGAGCGAGAAGTGTACGAACTTCACGCGTTCTATGATGTTAACAGGGCGATAGAGAATGGAGACCAGGCGTGAACCTGAACGAAATTTGGCAAGCAGCTCTCGGTACAATTCAGATGCAGACATCGCGTCAAGATTTTGACACCTGGTTGCGGGGAACCAACCTGGTGTCGCTTGATGGCGGTCTGGCAACCATCGAGGCACCTTCTCCAGACCATAAAGAGGGTCTGGAAAACCGATACCTGGCCCCTGTACGCCGCTCGCTTGGTGATGTGGTTGGTTTTCCGGTGCATGTGCGGTTTATCCTCTCGGCTGATCGCAGTCCATTGCATCGAAATGACACCAACACACATCATCGTGATCCAGCTGACCGTGTGCCTGACCCGAACGCTGGGCATGGCAGCATGCACAATGGTAATGGCAACGGCAACGGCAACGGGCAATCACCGGTTCACAAATCTGAACCGACCCATACCGAGCCTGTTCCTCGCATCCACGACATGGTACAACTCGATTTTAATCAGGCCATGCGCGTTGGTATGCTCAATGAAAAGTATACCTTTTCCAACTTTATTGAAGGGGCAAGCAACCGCCTTGCGCGTGCTGCGTGCATGGCCGTATCCGAACATCCTGCCCGTGCCTACAATCCGCTCTTTGTGTATGGCGGCGTAGGTCTGGGCAAAACCCATCTGATGCATGCCATTGGCAACTACGTCCTCGACCGTTCACCCGAAACCAGTGTGCTCTATGTATCATCCGAAGAATTTACCAACGACTTGATCTATGCCATCCGTCATCAACGCAATGAGGAATTTCGCGGTCGCTACCGCAGCATCGATATTCTCTTGATTGATGACATTCAATTTATTGCCGGCAAAGATGCCACCCAGGAAGAACTCTTCCATACCTTTAATACGTTGCATGCCGCAGCACGGCAAATTGTGTTGAGTTCAGACCGCCCGCCACGAGCCATTTTGACACTTGAGGAGCGTCTTCGTTCACGTTTGAGTGGGGTTTGATCGTCGATGTGCAACCGCCCGATCTCGAAACCCGCACCGCGATTTTGCAATCCAAAGCCGATTACCTCGATCTCAGGGTGCCGGCCGATGTGATTGATTTTCTCGCCCTCAAAATCCAAAGCAATATCCGTGAACTGGAAGGTTCGCTCAACCGGGTACAGGCGTTTGCCCAACTCAATAGCGTACCGATCACCCTTGATGTTGCGCTGACCGCACTCTCCGAGTTGCTCGATAGCAAACAGCGCCGGCGTATCACTGCCGATATGATTTTGCATGCCGTCAGTGAGTACTATGAAATTGAACTACGGGCGCTTCAGGGGCCGGGGCGCAGCCGCAAAATTGCCGTGCCGCGTCAGGTCGCCATGTACCTGCTGCGCGAAGAGACCGAGTCCAGCTTTGTCGAGATCGGCAATCTGCTGGGCCACCGCGATCATACCACCGTGATGTATGGCTATGAAAAAGTGGCGGCCGAAATCAAAGAAGATACCCGTTTACGCAGCGAAGTCATGACGATCCGCGAAAAGCTCCATCGCCAACCCGGCTTATAACACGCTTGACGCGTGCGCGACGCGATACCCGTGATCCTGCGCTGTTGGCGGGGCCATACCATGCTGGCATTGCCCCGCCAGACTTTCCCTGGTTGCACGTGTGCCATCCCTATGCTACAATAAAAAAGACCTGATCAGAACCCGCAAGCGGAGGATACCGCAACGTGCAACAAGTTGCTGCGCTCCATTCTTCCGCAATGATGCGATGCGTCCCACAGACTGGTGAAGCTTTGCCTGGCAGCAAGTATAGCAACACTGGCCCGTTTCAGGGTCTCTCAACCAGCGCTCATCCGATGCGCTCAACCATACCCGCTCGATCCACGTGGTTCGCTGCATACCAGCACCCCGCTGCTGATAGCGCCCTCCGCGTATTCCGCAACCTGAAGCACAACTATCACAACGGCTGTATCTGTCGTCAGGGGTGTTGTTGATTCAATAACACCCCGTTTTCGGCTGTTCGTCTTTCGTGCCATTGTTTTGTTCTACCTGGAATTACACGGGAGGTTTTTTATGTCTCTGGTTTATGCACTCAAAACAATTCGTGATGACATTCGATCTATCTTTGCCAACGACCCGGCTGCCTGCAATATTGCCGAAGTGCTGCTCTATCCGGGGCTGCACGCGATCCTCCTCCATCGTCTCTCGCATAGCCTGTGGCAGCGCAACGTGCCATTCGTGCCACGGCTCATTTCACAGCTCACCCGTTTTGTCACCGGTATCGAAATTCATCCTGGTGCTCGCATTGGCTGTGGGTTTTTCATTGACCATGGCATGGGCGTAGTGATCGGCGAAACCACCGAAATTGGTGACTGGGTGACCCTGTATCAGGGTGTCACCCTGGGTGGCACCGGGAAGCAAGTTGGCAAGCGCCACCCAACCCTGAAAGACCATGTGATTGTTGGCGTTGGGGCATCGGTGCTGGGCGCTATCACCATTGGTGAGGCTTCACGCGTCGGTGGGGGCGCCGTGGTCGTGAAAGATGTGCCCCCACACTCGACGGCTGTGGGGGTGCCGGCACGTGTGGTAGCGACCCGTGACCCGACGACCGGTGAAACCCGCCGTATCGAATATCTGCCTGACCCCGAAGGCGCGATGCTGCGCAACCTGCACAACAAAGTGCTTGAACTGGAAGCTCGCCAGATTGAATTGGAAGCCCTGACCAACCATCACCATCACGAGCATCACCATATGATGCCTGCATCGCTCTGGTCTATTCTTGATACCAACGGATCGGAACAGGTCCAGACAGATGAAGAATTTCTCTGGGGGAGTGGTATCTAAATACCAGCATGTGAGGAAGAACATGACACTCAAGATTTATAATTCATTAACCCGACAGATTGAACCCTTTGAAACACTTGAACCCGGCGTTGTCCGGATGTATGTGTGTGGTGTGACCGTTTATGATGATGCCCATATCGGCCATGCCATGTCGGCGATTATCTTTGACATTCTGCGCCGCTACCTCGAATGGCGCGGCTACCGGGTGCAGCATGTCGTCAATTTCACCGATGTTGATGATAAAATTATCAACCGGGCACATGAAATCGGCCACGAACCCATTGCGATGGCCGAACATTATATCCATGAGTTTTTACGCCAGATCCAAGCCCTCAATGTCTTACCCGCTACGAGCTATCCCCGCGCTACCGACACCATGCCAGAGATCATCGATTTCATTCAGCGCCTGATCGATACGGGCCATGCGTATGCGGTCGAGGGAGATGTGTATTTCCGTGTTGAGTCGTTTGCCGAATACGGCAAGCTCTCTGGTCGCAGCCGTGAGGATATGCTCAGCGGTACGCGGTTTGAGATAGACCCACGCAAAGAGTCGCCCGCCGATTTTGCGCTGTGGAAGGGCACCAAAGCTGGAGAGCCGGCCTGGCCCAGTCCCTGGGGCGATGGTCGCCCTGGCTGGCACATTGAATGCAGTGCGATGAACCTGAAACACCTGGGCGAGCAAATCGATATTCACGGCGGTGGCAGCGATCTAGTCTTTCCGCATCACGAAAACGAGATTGCCCAGAGCGAAAGCCTCACCTGCAAACCCTTTGCTCGTTACTGGGTGCATAACGGCATGCTCCAGTTTCTCGATCCGCAGAGCGGTCAGATTCAGAAGATGTCCAAATCACTTGGCAACCTGATTACCATTGACAACTTGCTAGCAGAGTACCCGGCCGAGATGTTCCGGCTGGTTGTGCTCAACAGCCACTACCGCCGACCGTTGACGTATAACAGCGAGGTTGCGGCCGATACGATGCGCAAGCTCGAACGACTTCGTGGTGCCTTGCGACCGCCTGTGGAGATCGGCGGCGAAGACGCCAGTGAAGCGGCAGCGACTGCCCTCGCCACGCTTGCTGCCAGCAGTAGAGCGAGCTTTATCGCG
>JAAURD010000170.1 GCA_012034075.1 Chloroflexaceae bacterium
CAAAATGTGACAATTATTTAACCAAATAACAAGAAAACCTGAAAATTCGTTGTCATAGTCTTCTGTTCCAAGCGGAGATTACTTTCATCCACCACCACACTTCTCACCCACGCCCACATTTCTACCGCCTGTCACGATAGCGTGCAGCGCTGCCAACATAGACACAGGATCACCACTAAATTGATCCGGCGCCGGTCGTGCCGTGTGTCTGTGACTCACTATGTTGTTGGTCACGTAACCCGACAAAGGATCGCTGATGCAGGCTTCAGGACTGGATCGCTTACTTATAATTGTGCAGTACACGTCACTCGGCATCGCGGCGCTGGAGGGCGCTGCCGCGCTTGTCGCGTGGAGCCTGCCGCTGGCGGGGCTGGTGTTGTCGCCGTCGCTGCCGCTGGCCTTGCGTCCGCTGTTGCTCTGGGCCGGCGTGCCCTTTATCGTCATGTCTTTTGTGCTGGAAGTGCCCAACACGCACTACTACGCCATGAACGCCGCCGCCGCTTTGCTGATCGCGGTGGCGCTGGGGCAACTGGTCGGCTGGCTGGCCGCGCGTCGGCTGGGTGTGCTGCTCACGCCAGTGCTCAGTGCCGCTGGCATAGCCCTGCTCGCGGTGAGTCTGCCCTATCTCTATCTGCTCTATGTGCAGCAGTGGCCCGAATATCAACGCAGCTTTCCTGCCGCGCGGCCGGACCTCTACCGCACCAGCACCGGCGATAGCCTGCCCGATGGCGGCTATTTTGGTTTTCCCCACCGTGATGGCTGGAAAGTGATCGGCGAGCTGTATCAGCAGGCGCAACTGCAGGGGAGCTATAGCAGCAATCAAAAGGAGCGCATGACTGGCTGGTATACTCGTGGCGCCCTGCGCTGTGATGAGCAGCCGGACTATCTGCTGCTGGCACGCGGCCAATCCTATCTTGTCCCAACGGACTATTATCTCCTGGGGTATGTGCTGGTTGATGGACGACGCATGCTTGATTTGTACCGTCGTGGGGCGGTGGTCGGGCCGTTGCAGGCCTGGTCACTGGATGATACTGAACATTTGTTCGATAACACTGATGTTCCCCATTTCCCGCTCCAGCGACCGCTCGATGCGATTGCGCCGCAATATCCCCTCGATGCCCACTGGTCGGGCGGGGTGCGCTTGCGCGGCTATGACCTGGACCGTGCAGTCCTGCAACCTGGACAGATGGCGACCCTGCTGCTCTCATGGCAGCTGCGCGAACCGGTCGATCCGTTACAGCAGGATGATCTGGTGGTGCAGCTGCTGAATGCCAGCGGCGTTGCGGTCGGACAGGTCCAGGCGGTGTGTGACGCGCCAGCACCAGGCAGCTGGACTGCCACTGGCATCAATGAGACGCCATTTCAGATGACGCTGCCGGATGATCTCCCACCGGGCGCGTATACGCTGCAGGTGGGGTTGCGCCATCGTAGCAGCGGCGCATGGCGGCCACTTGCCAGTGGCGCGGCAACGCTACCGCTGACGACGCTGACGGTTGCCCCCGCACCGCCGCTGCCATAGCCCGATAACGCATCCATGTTGCTGGTGGGCGCATGCGGATGCATGCCTGCTTTTCGCAACCGAGGGGGTACGCACCTACGTTTTGGATGCGCTTTTGATGGCATAGGCACAGAGAATCGTTGGACAGTCGGGGTTGCTGGTCATCAGGGCCTGGCGCGGCAGATGATCGGCCATCCAATACCAGTAGGCCGCCACAACCACCAGCTGGTTGCCGTAACTATGAACAGTCACCTGCTCAAAGCCTGGATCGAGCAGCAGATGCAACGAGTCACGCGTATAGCGCCAGTAATCCTGGGGAATGGCGTGGTAGGGATAGGCCGCCGGTACCGTGAGGAGCAGTGTGCCACCGGGCTTGAGGATACGCTGAAGTTCGGCGATAGCCTTGAATGGATTGGCAATATGCTCCAGCACTTGTGTACAGACAATCACATCGTAGGTATTGCTGGCAACCTCGGGGCAGTGCTGAATATCGGCGACAATCGTTGCTTCGCCACGGTCGATAACATCCAGAATATCATACGCCGTGATCTGCGCGGGCGAGAAGAGATCGCGGAAATAGGGGTCGCCAAATTCGAGAAAATGGCCCTGACAATGCGGCGCATACTGCGCCAGAAAATGGCGAATATAGAACCGTCCGCTGGTCTGATCAATGCCGCGCAAAAAGCCAAAGGGATTGAGCTGGAGCCGCCATGCCTGCCAGAGCAGCTGTGCCAGCGTCGTCTTTACCAGCTTCTCAACGCGCAGCAGGCTCATCCGGATGAGCGGGGTTTCGCGGACTATACGCTTCAGGGCATACTGTCGAGCAGTGTGCTGGTTGCTCATGGGGCAATCTCCGTCTGGTGCGGTTCGATCAGGCCGCGTGCTGCCAATTCACGTAGCAGCGCGGGTTCAATCTGCTGGCGAATGGCGGCATTGGCATAGCCAATCCAGCCGACGCTGGTCTCCGTATCGAGCGGCGCATTGAGCGGGCCGCCGCTATCGCTGGTGAGCAGCACGCCGGCCTGTTCGGCAATCAACAGCGTTGCCAGGTCGTAGGGATGGCAGCAGATGCCCAGCGCCTCACCGCGTGTGGCTAGCCAGCGGTCGAGCAGTGGGCGCAGGTCGGCGACAAAGCGATCATGGCCGCTCATCAGTTCATACAACTGGCCGGCCGTACTGATATACTGATCTTCAAAGCAATGCGCTCGGCCCGGCTGCGGCGGCCCGAGCACGGCGCGGATGACTGCTTCATCGATGGCAGCCAGTTCATCCCGCGCGCCGGGGAAGAAGCGGCTAATCATGGCAAAGCCATGAGCAATGCTGGTCGCCTGCGAGGGCCGCAGTGTGATGGGCCAGGTATCGCCGGTGAGGCGGTTGCAGCGCACGGCCTGCACCGGTGCGCCGGCGCTGGTCCACACCATATCGCAGAGATGCTGCTTGACCAGCGGTATCTCGGTCTGGAGCGCCAGCGTAATATCACGCAGGCTGGTGGCGGGACCACGGTTGGGCGCTACACCGGTGAGGATCCAGGCGCTGCGTTTTTGATACATCAGCCCACGCGTGCCATCAATCGGGTCAACAATAATGCGTAGCACGGCCGTATCGGCGGATTGCCCGGCGGGAAGCACAACCTCGCCATGGGGCAGACCTTCGGCAATCAGCACCAGCGGCCAGCGCGGCGCCACCTCACGGCCAAAAAAGTCAAGCAACAACGCCTCGCTCACCCGATCAACCGCATAGATCGTATCCCCGGCATGATCTTCGCTCGCCACCTGTGATAGCTGCTCCAACGCGCTTTGCTCACAGGCAGCCACGACCGTATCGCGTATCTGCTCATGCAACGGCTTGAGCCGCGCCAACAGTTCGGCGGCATCGGGCAAGGCGCTGGTTGGTGTGGGCATGGTCATCTGTTCCTCCCTGGTTCTTGTCAAAACGACCCTTCCTATTCTACCATGCGTAGAGACACAACAATCTGTGCTTTTGACGGTTCTATGATCAACATCCGTAGTGCCGCTGCATGTGGCGCCGTACGCCAGAGAGGGGAACAGACACCATGCGACAATCAGTGGCCTTGATTGGCCTGAGTGGAACGGGAAAATCGACGGTAGCACAGCTGCTGGGTGAACAGCAGGGCTGGCCGGTCTATGATATTGATGCGCTGGTGGTAGCGCAGACCGGCCGCGCAGTAGCTGAGCTCTTCGCCAGCGAAGGGGAAGCCGTCTTTCGCCAGTACGAAACAGCGGCCCTGCAAACCGTGCTGACCACAGACCGCCAACTCGCGGTGGTGATTGCCACCGGCGGCGGCATTGTGCTGCGTGATGCGAATCGGCAACTGTTGCGCGAGCACACCCGCGTTATCTGGCTGGATGCGCCGACTGCCGTGCTGCTGGCACGCTTGCAGGCAGCCACCAACGAGACTCGCCCGCTGCTCGTTGGCGACGATCCGGTTGCCCGGATTGAGGCGATGCGTCAGGCGCGGCAGACGTATTACCGCGAGCTGGCCGACTATCGGCTCGATACCAGCGGCCTATCGGCGGCGCAGGTCGCTGCAAGCATTGGGCAATGGGTAACAATTGAGAATGGCTAATAGCTAATGGCTCCACCGCTCCACCGCTTAGCACAGTGTTGCGTTCATCTCTGTCGCAATTCCTTCACGGATCAGACGTAGGTGCGGCTTGCAGCCGCACGCGCTATCAATTGCACACCAAACTTGCGCCGCCAGGGTCCTCAGGACAGCAGGTTCTGTGCCAATTTCGGCAATCATTTCTGCAATGCTGTACTTAGATGTATGGTACAATTGCCCCAGGAAAGGGGAAACGACCAACCATGCCTGAAACCACTATTACCACCGAAGGCGGCCTGCTGCCATCTGATGTGCTGGATGCGGTCGCTGCCGAGGAACTGCCCGGCCAGCAAGCCGCCGATTTTGGCCTGGCCCGTGATGTGCGACTGAACGATGAGATTGCCGCTGCCTGGGGCGATGTCCGCGTCTTCTGGGATGCCTTTCAGCGACGCCTGCAGCGGCAGAAATCGGGTGATTCGATCACGTCCGTGACGCGCGAGAGCTGGGTGCTGCCCCTGCTCGAGATCCTGGGCTTTCGGGATATTACCTATATGCGCAATGCCATCGAGATAAACGAGCGCACATTCCCTATCTCGCACCGCGCTGGTACGGATGAAGAGGCCCTGCCCCTGCACATCGAAGGTGCCCAGACCGATTTGGATACCCGCCTGCCGACTGGCCGGCCGCGGCTCTCGCCGCATGCGCTCATGCAGGACTATCTCAACAGTACTGAGCATCTCTGGGCGCTGGTGACCAATGGCGAGCGCATCCGCCTGTTGCGTGATACATCGCGGATGAGCCGCCCCAGCTATGTTGAGTTTCATCTGAGCGTTATCCTGGAAACCGAGCAGTTTAGCGACTTTGCGCTGCTTTACCGCTTGCTGCACCGCTCACGTTTTCCGATTGAGCCGGCCGATGCGCCGAACTGCTGGCTAGAGCAGTACTATCAGCAGGCGATAGTGCAGGGCGGACGGGTGCGCGAAGGCCTGCGCGATGGCGTTGAACGTGCGCTGATCGAACTGGGCAATGGGTTCTTGCAGCATTTCCGCAACCAGCAGCTGCGTGATCGCATCCACAGCGCTAGCCTGTCCCCATTGAGCTATTACCGCCAGCTGTTGCGGCTGGTCTACCGTCTGCTCTTTCTAATGGTGGCTGAGGACCGCCATCTCATTGCTGCGTCGCCAGAGCAGGCCGATGTCCTGTCTATGTTGCACTACCGCCCGCAAAAAGACGAACACGAGAGTATCTATGAGGCGCACTACAGCGTGAGCCGGCTGCGGCGCATGGCCGACTATCACACCACCGGGCGGGGTCCGTACGATGACTTCTGGATCGGTATGAAGACCACGTTTAGCATGCTCGAGGGCGATGATGAGGTATCAGCGCGGGGGCTGGGTCTGGCGCCGCTCAATGGTGACCTGTTTGGCCCAGAGGCGCTGCGTGACCTGGAGCCGCTACAGCTGCGCAATAAGCACTTTCTCGCAGCCATTCGCTCGCTCTCGCTCTATCAGGACCCGGAGAGCAAGCTGTTGCGGCGGGTCAATTATGCCGCCCTGGATGTGGAAGAGCTGGGCAGCGTGTACGAGAGCCTGCTCGATTATCGCCCGGTCTTTATCCCGACAGGCCATGGGCATATCGACTTTGATCTGGTGAGCGGCACCGAGCGCAAGACCACCGGCAGCTACTATACCCGCCCCGAGCTCGTCAAAGAGCTGATCATCTCGGCGCTGGACCCGCTGATTGATGCCCGCTTACAGGCACCGCCACACGCACGCGAGGAGGCATTGCTCTCCATCACCGTGTGCGACCCGGCCTGCGGCTCCGGCCACTTCCTGCTGGAGGCAGCGCGACGCATCGGGCGCGAGCTGGCACGTGTGCGCTCCGGTGAGGATCAGCCCTCACCCATGCAGTTTCGCTGGGCCGTGCGCGAGGTGATCGCCCGCTGCATTTACGGCGTCGATCTGAACCCGCTGGCGGTGGACCTGTGCAAGCTGGCGTTGTGGATTGAGGGACACAATGCGGGGATGCCGCTCTCGTTTTTGGATAGCCATATTCGGTTGGGCAATAGCCTGATTGGCGCCACCGCCGACCTGGTCGCCGATGGCATCCCCGATGATGCGTTTAAGCCTGTCACTGGCGATGACAAGAAGATTGCCACCACGCTGCGCAAGCGCAATAAGCAGGAGCGTGAGCTGCATGCGGAACATGGTATGGCTCAGGATGACATGTTTGCGGCTGCCGGGGCGCTGCCAACTGCCGACCTGGCTGCGGGTTTGCGGGCGATGGAGCAGATACCGGACCATCATGTGGGAACTATTCGTGCCAAAACCAGCCAATATAAGCAGCTACGGCAGCAAGCGCAGGCGCAGTTTGTGCTGTATGACCTGTGGACGGCGGCTTTCTTTCAGCCATTGACGAGCGGCCAGCCACATATCACCACCAGGCTGCTGCTGGACCACCAGCAAACGCCGCTGCCGGCGGATCACCTGGCGGTGTTGCTGGCGCAGGGGCTGGCGTATGAACCAGAGTTGCGCTTCTTCCACTGGGAACTGGAGTTTCCCCAGGTCTTTACCCAGGGTGCTGGTATGCACGGTGATGGGTTTGATGTGGTGCTGGGTAACCCACCATGGGAGATGCTTCAGTTAGATGCACGGGAGTTTTTTATTGGCAAAGAGCAGCATATTGTCGATGCAGCGAACATGGCCGCTCGCAATCGCCTAATTGAAAAACTCGCCATCGAGAAACCCGAGAGGTATACCGAATACCAGAGCGCCAAACAACGAACGGACAGCATCCAGAGATTTGTGCATAGCAGCGGCAGATTTCCGCTCACCAGCTATGGGCGTATCAACCTGATGGCTTTGTTTTCGGAGATGGCAAGGGGGTTAATCAATGCGCAAGGACGTGCCGGAGTGATTGTACCGACTGGTATTGCAACTGACTCGTTCAACCAGTATTTTTTCGCCGACCTCAATCAGCAGCAGCAACTGGTGAGTCTGTATGATTTTGAGAACCGCGAAAAGCTCTTTGCGGAAGTTGATAGCCGTTATCGCTTTAGTCTGCTCACATTGGGTGCCACCAGTACGCCAACGCGCTTTGTCTTTTTTGCCAGCAATATCAATCATCTGCAGGAGGAGCAGCGCGGCTTTACGCTGACGCCAGAAGAGATTGGGCTGATTAATCCCAATACGCGTACCAGTCCTACCTTTCGCACGAAAGCGGATGCCGAACTGACGAAGAAGATTTACCGCCGGGTGCCGGTGCTGGTCAATGAACAAACGGAACAGAACCCCTGGGGTTTCAAGGGCATGCTGATGTTTATGATGAACACAGACAGCCATCTGTTCCACACCAAACCTGGTGACGGCTTGCTGCCGCTGTATGAAGGCAAGTTGCTGCATCAGTTTAACCACCGCTGGGCGACCTACCAGGGCAAGGATAGCCGCGATCTCACCCCCGAAGAGCTAGCGGATCCCGATTGCAGCATCACCCCGCGCTACTGGGTCGAGCGCGCCCACGTTGATGCGCGGCTAGCGGGCAAGTGGGAGCGGGCGTGGTTGCTGGGCTGGCGTGATGTCTGCCGCTCCACGGATGAGCGCACAGTGCTAGCATCGCTTTTTCCGAAAGCTGGTGCTGGTGATACGTTCTTGCTGATGCTACCACTGGTAGATCAGGCACATCTTGTCTGCTGTCTGCTGGCAACACTCAATAGCCTGACCTTTGATTTTGTGGCACGGCAAAAGGTAGGTGGTGTGCATTTGAAATACTTCACAATGAAGCAACTGCCAGTGCTCCCCCCCGACACCTTCACCGACACCGACATCGCCTCCATCGTACCGCGTGTGCTGGAGCTCGTCTACACCGCGTGGGATATGGCGCCCTTCGCGCAGGACGTGCTCAGCGAGCTGCAAGCGCAGCAGCGCAGCGATGTGCTAGCAGCGATTGCGCAACGCAACGCCGCGAGCCAGGCCCTGCGGCCCACGCCCATCACCGCAGACGCGGCCCAGGCTGCGGTGGGGCTGCTGCCCTTCGCCTGGGATGAGGAGCGGCGGGCGGTGGTGCGCGCCGAGCTGGATGCGCATATCGCGCGGCTGTATGGGCTGACCCGCGAGGAGCTGCGCTACATCCTCGACCCGGCCGATATTCATGGCGCGGACTTCCCCGGCGAGACATTCCGCGTGCTCAAAGAGAAAGAGCTGCGGCGCTACGGCGAGTATCGCACGCAGCGGCTGGTGCTGGCGGCATTCTGAGCGGCAGGCGCTGGGTGTGGGCCTGGTGGGCCTGGTGCGCTTGGTGGTGGGAAGCAGCCACCAGGGACACGAAGGACTGTCGGCCCTTTGTGGTGAAAAGAAACCACCAGGGACACCAAGGACTGGCGCAGGCAGCAGATGACCGCTGATGAGACCGCTCGATGTGCTCCCGTGTTTGCAGTCTGAGCGATTCTGAAGTATGATAGATGCGGTTCTTGTACAAGCGGCTGGCGACCAGAGGTGCCACAGAGAGGAGATACCATGCTGGAGGCCATATTCGTCCCACAATCCGTTGCAGTCATCGGCGCATCGCCCAACACTGCACGGCTGGGGCATCAAGTACTCCGCAATATTGTTGAAAATGGATACCAGGGGCGAATCTACCCGATCCACCCCACCGCCGAGCAAGTGCTCAATCACCGGGCCTACCCCAGTGTGCTCAACGTGCCCGACCCGATTGACCTGGCGGTGGTGGTTGTGGGTAGCGAATATGTGCTAGCAGCCGTCGAAGAGTGCGGCCAAAAGGGCATAAAGGGCCTGATTATCATTACCGCTGGCTTTAAAGAGGTGGGCGGCGAAGGCAAAGTGCTAGAGCGCCAGTTGCTCGATCTGGTGCATCGCTATCAGATGGATATGGTTGGGCCAAACTGTCTCGGAGTCATCGATACGGTCAGTTGCCTCAACGCCTCATTTGCGGCACATATGCCCAATGCCGGCGAAATCGCCTTTATGTCGCAGTCAGGCGCACTCTGCACCGCTATTCTGGATTGGAGCAAAGCCAACGGCATCGGCTTTTCGCGCTTTGTGAGCCTGGGCAATAAAGCTGATGTGGACGAAGTAAAACTGCTGCAAGCCTGGAACGATGATCCCCATAGCAAGGTTATTCTGGCCTATCTGGAGGGCATCAACGACGGACCGGGGTTTATTGCCGCCGCCCGTCAGGTCACCCGCAACACGCCGGTGGTAGCAATCAAAAGTGGCGCTACCGCCGCCGGTTCGCGGGCCGTATCATCCCATACGGGCTCGCTCACTGGCAGCGAGCAAGCCTACGAGTCGGCGTTTGAGCAGAGCGGCATTGTCCGCGCACGGTCCATGCAAGAACTCTTCGATACAGCGCAGGCGTTTGCCTATCAGCCCGCGATGACCGGCAACCAGATCGCCATTGTGACCAATGCCGGCGGCCCTGGCATTATCGCCACCGATGCGATTGAGCGCACCGGCATCCTCCAAAT
>JAAURD010000171.1 GCA_012034075.1 Chloroflexaceae bacterium
GTATGAGCCATGTCTAAACCAAAAAACCTACCCTTGAGAGGAGCGATAGGAGAGGTAGATGTGGCTTGCAGCCTAGCGGCGTAAGGGTCCCCGCGCTGCGACCCTACAAAGCAGGCGCTCCACGTGCGATCAAAGCGCATACCAGTGATCACCGCGAATGGCGTGTTACGATTAGGAAAGGATAGGCGAGGGGCTTTCTCAGGGTGGCGGTTGCAGACATTACGGCTCGGGGTTGAGCACTGAAACGAATTTCGTTGGCATCGTCTAAGCCGTTCCTGGCCAAGAGAAAGGCGTGCGCTGATTCAACCAGCACACGCTTTTTGCTCATCGGCAGATTTACAGCATCTGGCTGCGATCGAGTGCTTGCTTCAATGCAGCAGCCTGGTGCTCATCGTAGCCACCCTGCCCATGCCAGATAATACGGCCACCACGCTCGACCAGGAAAAGACCAATGGTGCTGGTATCGCTCAGACCCAGCGACCGTACCACCCGGTTCACGTCGGTGTACATCGTCAGGGTATGCTCGCGAGTGGCTTTATTGGGAATAGCAGCCGACATGCCCCCATCGATAATTGGCCGCATGAGTGTATACATGAAGGAGAGCGTCGGTAATTCGTAGACCTGGAAGCGGTCATACGTCTGTTGTAAACTGGTGAGATAGGGCATCCATGAGTCGATCAAGCCCTGATGCCAACGTTGAAACGCAACCATCGCCAGGTTTTGCTCGCCTCCAAAATCCTGCGGCAGCCGAAAACCCCGTCCTTCTAAATTGCGAGCCTCTAATGGTGGAAAGGTAACGATTGTCTCGCTCATACCAATATCGCTTTCTAGGTATCAAAAACAGATGACACACATGTTCAGAGCTCAAGAATCTGATATTCGCGCCCAACTTCGGCCAGACCCTGGAAACCTGCCTGGCGTACTGCTGCCAGGGCTTCTGCATCCGGGGTCAATCGCGGGGTTGAATGAACCAGGACTAAACGGCGGACCCCTGCTTGCAAGGCCACTTCACCAGCCTGTGCCGGCGTGGTATGACCAAAAAATGGCTCAGGCGTGGTAGCTTCATGGATAAGAATATCCGACCCCTGGGCCAACTCAAGCACCGCCGGGCATGGTGACGTATCGCCGGAATAGGTCAGCGCGACACCATTGATGCGGGTTTCAAAACGCAATGCCAGACAGGGTCGGCTATGTTCAGTAGCGGCCGTGCGCAGGTGCCAGCCATCGGCCAGCGGCAACGTATCACCTGTCTCAATCGGCGTCCATGCAATCGGCGGAATGCGACCATCCATCTGGAAGGCATCGAGGATACCCTGTACCAGATGCAAGGTTGGCGCCAGCCCATACACCGGCAGCGTCTCCTGCCGCCCTGCAATCGACAGGCTAAAGAACAAGCCAGGTAACCCGTTGATATGGTCGGTATGGTTGTGGGTCAACAGGATACCCTGGAGTGGGGCATGGGTCGCACTGCCCATCGGGTTGATGCCTGCCCGCAGCAGATGTTGATACGTACTGCCACCAGCGTCAATCAGCAGCGGGCGCCCGGTCCATCCCAGACCATATGGGTGTAATCGCGGTCGATATCGGGGACAGCAGTCCCCACACCGAGCAAGATCATACGCGCCATGGGTTTATCCTTTCTGCAGCGCCTTCAACGCCCGTTTAATGCTATCAGCAGGACTGACTTTGACCTGGACATCCAGCAGCGTGCCATCCTCGCCAATGATAAAATGGCTGCGAATGATGCCCATATAGGATTTGCCATACATCTTTTTTTCGCCCCAGACGCCATACGTTTCCGCAACCGCATGATCGGCATCGACCAGCAAATGAAACGGCAGGCGGTGTTTTGTCTTAAACGCCTGATGCGATTCAACGCCATCCGGGCTGATGCCAATCACCACCGCATTGTGGGCTTCAATGTCGGTATAGGTATCGCGAAAGCCACATGCCTGGGTCGTACAACCGCTCGTATCGTCTTTGGGATAGAAATAGAGGATCACCTGCTTACCGCGAAAATCCGATAATTTCACCATATCACCATGATCACCCGGCAGTTCAAAATCCGGGGCAGATTGTCCTACTTCAAGGGAATGTGCGGTCATCATCGGTTGTTTACTCCTGTTTGCCTGTGCTATGTTGTTCTTTCTATCTCTCTGTAATGATCATAACATGATTTTTGCTGGCTGGCGAGAAAGCAAAACGATGAGAATCAGGGTATAATGCAAAGTGCTATGATACCGACATTTCGCCTATTGGCATTACTCCTCCTGGCGGCCCTACCGATGGCTGCGGCAACGCTCTCGTCATCGCTTATCTGGCTGACGTTGGTGTATCTCTTTGTGCTGATGGCATTCCTCATCGTCGATCTGGTGATCACGCCCGCGCCATCACAGATTGAAGCCGAACGTTTGAACGATAGCCGTCTCTCGATAGGCGCCGAAAACCTGATCACCATTCTGCTCTCCAACCGAAGCCCACGGCGGGTGCGCTTTGTGCTCCGTGATGAGTTCCCCTACCAATTTCACTATGACCAACGTTTTATTGAGGGTGAACTCAATCCGTATGATATTGTTGAAGCACGTTACCATGTGCGTCCGCTGCAGCGCGGTGACTATCATTTCGGTGATATCAATATCCGCTACTGGAGTCAACTCAAGTTCTTTCTGCGTCAGGCGCGTTACCCGGCCCAGGCCAGCGTCAAAGTCTACCCCAACGTCCTCGATGTCCGACGCTATGATCTACTGGCACGCCAGGGATTGCTGTTTGAGTTGGGCCTGCGTCAATCGCGCATCTTTGGCATGGGCACCGAATTTGAACGATTACGCGATTATACAACCGATGATGAATTTCGGCGGATTAACTGGAAAGCCACCGCACGACGGGGCAAACCCATTGCAGCCGAATATCAAACCGAACGGAGCCAGTATGTGATCAGCGTGATCGATACCGGGCGGTTAATGCGTCCACCCATCGGCGACCTGGCAAAGCTCGACTACGTGATGAATACGGCGTTGCTGCTCTCGTATGTCGCCATGCTCAAGGGCGATCATATCGGCTTGCTCACGTTTGCCGATCAGGTCGGCACCTATCTGCGACCGCGCACTGGCAAGAGCCAGTTTTATCTGATGCTTGAGACGCTCTATAATGTGCATTTTCAAGGGGTAGAGGCAGACTATAGTCAGGCACTGGGCTATCTTGGTCTCAAACAGAAACGCCGCTCGCTTATCGTCGTCTTTACCGACCTGGTCACACTTGATGCCGCCCGCCCACTGATTGCCAGTCTAAGCCGTCTGGCCCGCCGTCATCTCCCACTCTGTGTCACCATTAGTGATCCCAATATCACCCGGCTGGCCGGCCAGCCAATCGATACCACCGACAGCATGTATCAGCGGGCGGTTGCCGAGATGCTGCTGGATGAACGCCAGATTGTGCTCGACACCCTGAATCGCAGCGGTGTCTTGACCGTAGATGTCCCAGCCGATAAGTTGACTCTCAGCGTGATCAACACCTATCTTGAATTGAAGAGCAAAGGCAAATTGTAAAGACAATGAACCCGACCGGCTCTTGTGTAACGTCTTGTTCTGAACCCATGGTATATGATGAAAGGAGCAGTCCTATGCGTTGGAGTTTTGTCCTTATCTTATTGAGCCTGCTGCTCGTTGCCTGTAGCCAAAGCGGAACGGCCCAGACTGAACGCCAATCGCCGACAAGTGCCGCCGTGCCCACCAGCGCCGCAATGGTAGATGGGCCGCAACCCGTAACAACGCTGCCAGAGAGCGTGACCGTGGGAGAATTAGCTGAGCGACTGCGCAGCGATACACCGCCGTTGTTGCTCGATGTGCGCGAACCGTTTGAGACGGAAATCGCCACCATTCCGGGCAAAAGCATCCTTATCCCAGTGGGCCAGTTGGAGCATCGGCTCAATGAATTAGACCCATCCCAAGAAATGGTGGTATATTGCCAGACTGGTGCTCGCAGCCAGCAGGCGGTACGTCTGTTGCGTGCGGCCGGTTTTGCGAAAGCGCAAAATCTCACTGGCGGCATCCTGGGTTGGGCCAGAGAGATTGATCCCTCTATGCCGACCTATTAACCATACCTGCCATCACGGCAGAGGTGCGGGCCGGCCCTCACGCCCGGGCCTGGGTCCAAGGAGGGAGAAGCGAGTCTCCAAGCGCGGTCTCCCTGGTACCCTTGTGGAAGAAAGGCCGGAGATGCGGGGCAGCAGTGACTCTCTCCTCCCTTTGTGGAAGAAAATCCGGAGATGCGGTCATCCACTCTGTAGGGACGAAGCACGCTTCGCTCCTACAGAGTATTTACGTGAAAGAAAGTCCCGATATAAGGGTCAATCAACATGCCCGTGCAGTCGTCGATGAATCAGGAATCAATCACCATTCTATAGCATGTCTATAGATGGGTAAGTATTGAAGAACGGTATTGCTTTATCATGCGAGAAGTACTAGAATAAGGTTACAATCATCTGACAGAAGCTGATTCGCCGGTTCAATAGAACAGGGAGCGTACACCATTGTTGATGTCTGTCTTTCGCAGCATTGATAATTGCAACAACCGTTTTGCAGATCTGGCTTACGTCTGGATGCTGTCTCTTATCTGCTGTTGTTGCCAGACGAATGCCAATGCATGCTGAAGACGAGACAAGGGAACGGGGCATTGCAATGACGATTGATCAAGAAGTATACGATGCATTGCACCTCCAAAATGAGGCATTGCAACAGGAAAATACCCGGTTACGACAACAGATAGCATCGTTGGAGCAAGCGAACCATAGAGTGGTTGATCCGCAGACGGATCAACCACATATCCAGGAGCTTCTCCAGACACAGCTGCTGCTCCAGCAAATTTTGGACAATGCACCCGCCATGATGTTTGTCAAAGACAAACAGGGACGCTATCTGGTTGCTAATCGGCACCATGCGGCATTGCTCGAACGCACTCCAGAGGCGATTGTTGGCAAAACTGATGCTGAATTGTGTATTGACAGTCAGACCGGTCTCTACGTCAACACTTCGCCCGATGAGTATCGTCGTCATGATCAACAGGTGATCGATACGGGTGAACCGGTGAGCTTTGAGGAGATAATCTCGCTGCATGACGGTCCACACACGTTCCTTACAACACGGTTTCCGCTGTATGATACGCAGGGCACGCTCTATGGTGTGGGGGGAATTGCGGTTGATATCACCGAACGCAAACGTTCGGAAGAGATTTTGAGCCGACATGATGCCATTTTAAATGTCGTTGGCTCAATGGCAGAACAGTTCCTGCAAACACCCGATTTGAGCCACAATATTCCATCATTCCTGCAAACCCTCACCAACCTGCTGCAAGTTCATTGCGGTTCGTTTTTTGAGGTACATACTAGTGAAAATGGTCATGTAACTGCTATACAGCGTTATCAATATCAGCAGTTTGGCTCTTCGAATAATGCTCAAGAACCACATGAAATAGATGTATCCGCTCTGGATACGAGCCATCAACAATGGTTTGCTCAGTTGAGCAAAGGCCAGGTCATCGCTGGCAATAGCAATGACTTTCCCGATACAGAATCCCACATACTCTCCCAACAGCAGATTGCTTCGGTGATCCTGGTGCCAGTCTTCGTGGGTACGCAGTGGTACGGTGCGCTTCGCTTTGATGTATGCAATGTGCCCCGTCTCTGGTTACCGACCGAAATCGATGCATTGCGAACGGCTGCCGCTCTTATTGGTGCAGCGATTCACCGATCACACGTGGAAGGTGAGTTGCAAAAGTTTTACCTGGTTGTCGAACAAAGCGCCAGTCTGATTATTATGACTGATACCGACGGCAAGATTGAATATGTCAATCCACGCTTTACCGAGATCACTGGGTATACGTTTGAGGAAGTGTTTGAGCAGAATCTCCGTATCCTCAAGTCAAACGAGACACCCGATAGCTTCTATCGTGATCTCTGGCAACAGTTGACCGAAGGCGACCAGTGGAGCGGTGAATTTCGCAATCGACGCAAAAACGGTGAACTCTTCTGGGCTGGAGCAACCATCACGCCAATAACCGACCGAGAGAATCATATGACCAATTTCCTTGCGATTGGGCAAGATATTACCGAGCGCAAAGAAGCACAGGAGGCCATGCAAAACCACCTCCAGTTTCTCGAAACGTTGCTGGATACGATCCCAAGCCCGGTCTTCTACCACAACCCAGAGGGCCAGTTATTGGGCTGCAATCGGCTGTTTGCGAGTCAGGTGCTGGGCCTGCCCAAAGACCAGCTAATGCACCGATCAATCTATGAACTGTCGGCCTTTTTTCACAACGATCTTGCTCATGTGTATGCCGAACAGGATCAACAGTTGATCGAACAGGCAGGGATGCGTGTCTCTGAAACACGCGTTCAATGTACCGATGAGCATGTTCGCGATTTTATGTTTTTCAGAGCGGTGTTTAAGGATGCAAGTGGTACTGCGGCCGGTATTATTGGCGTCATGCTCGATATTACCGAACGCAAACGATCAGAAGAGGCGTTGCGCAAGAGCGAAGCGCGTTTTCGCACCCTGGCCGAAAATGCCCGTGATATGATCTTCCGTTACCGACTGGTCCCCACACGCGGGTTTGAATATGTCAGCCCATCCGTCAGGCGCATTACCGGCTATACTCAGGCAGAATATTATGCCGATCCCGATATCGACTTGAAAAATCTCCACCCTAAGAGCCGTCCGGTGTTTGACGTCTTTATGAATTCGGCCGAGTCCTATCATGAACAGATTATCATGCGATACGTGCATAAAAATGGACGCGATGTCTGGTTGGAACAGAGTCACTGGCAAGTTGTTGATGAACAAGGCAAGGCCATCGCCATTGAAGGGATTTCACGCGATATTACCGAACGGGTTGAAATTGAGCAGGCTCTGCGGATCCAACATGATCTCGCAGTGGCACTCAGTTCCGAAAATGATCTGGTATCGGCTCTGAATCAAGTGCTGACTGCGGTCATTACGATCGAGGAGATTGACTGTGGCGGGGTATACCTCTTCGATAAGAGTACCGGCGATATGCATCTGGCAGTTCATACCGGGTTTTCACCCCAATTTGTCGAACATATTGCCTATCACCCGGCCCAATCATCGCTGGTGCAGATGATCCTCGAGAATCAAACAATTTATCAACGTTATTCGGATGTGTTGCTTGGGCCGTTTGATATTGACCGCTGGAGCGAGGGATTGCGTTCAGCCATCATTGTACCGGTCGTCGAGGGCAGTAATGTCGTGGCTGCGCTCAGTCTGGCTTCGCACACCTACGATGAAATACCGATCAGTGCACGGACTGGGATTGAATCTATTGCTGCACAGATTGGCGGTGTCATTGCCCGTGTTGAGGCCGAAGTTGCCATGCGCGAAAGCCAGAATAACCTGCAAACCCTCTTTGATACGCTTGATGACTTTCTCTTTATCTTCGATACTGACGGGCGCATTCTCCATGTCAATCCGATTATGGCTCGCCGTTTAGGCTATACCATCGATGAAATGCGCACCTTGCGGGTGGTCGATATCCATTCACCCGATCAACGTGATCACATTATTAGCGTGCTGATGGGAGATGCTGATGCTCCTGCTTCGCCCTGGATGTTACCACTCCGTACACGCGATGGTCGCCAGATACCGGCCGAAACCAAAGCCACGCGCGGCACATGGAACAAGCGCGAAGTCTTCTTTGGCATTGCACGTGATATCACCGAGCGTCAGCGAGCACAATCGCAGCTGATCCAGCAAGAACAAACGTTGGCCGCATTTCGCGAGCGTGAACGCCTGGCCCGTGAGCTGCATGATAGCACGGGTCAGGTGCTGGGCTATGTCAATACGCAGTCCCAGACCATCAAGGAGTTGATCAACCAGGGCGCCACAGCCATGGCCGAAACCCACTTGACCGATCTCATTGCGGTGACGCAGGATGCTCAGGCGGATGTGCGGCAGTTTATTCTGGGTGTAAAGGCCAGTAAAGGTATGAAGTCGTTTGTGGCCTCAGCAGAACAGGGGTTCTTTGCCACGTTACGTCAGTATCTCGAACGAGTCTACACCTTCTACCGACTACAGACCGAATTGATCGTTGCCCCCGATGTGACCGATAACACGTTTTCACCGGTGGTCGAAGTGCAGTTGCTGCGTATTATTCAGGAAGCCCTGAACAATGTACGTAAGCATGCCCAGGCAACATCGGTCCGGGTGAGCTTTATCATCCAGGATGATCGTGCGCAGATCACGATAGAAGATGATGGCATTGGCTTTGATGTAGATATCATTTCACCTGATCATGGACACAATTATGGGGTTCATAGCATGCGTGAGCGGGCCGAAGAGGTCGGTGGGTCTTTACGCATCCAGGCATCACGAGGTCGGGGAACACGTGTTATCATTTCGATGCCCCTTGATCGGCAAGAAAACCAACTGTTTAAGCGAGTTATGCTGGTTGATGATCATGCCCTGTTCCTGGAAGGAATGAAGAACCTGTTACAGAGTTGTGGCCTTGATGTGATTGGCACCGCCTCTGATGGCTTTGAGGCACAGAGTCGTGTACGTGAATTGCAACCCGACGTCATTTTAATGGATATTCAAATGCCCAATTGTAATGGTCTCGAGGCAACACGTCTGATTAAATCGGAATTTCCTGATATTCAAATTGTGATGCTGACCATGTCTGAGGAAGATGAGCACCTGTTTGAAGCGATTAAAAGCGGTGCATCGGGCTATCTGCTCAAGAGCCTGGATGCTGGTGAGCTCTTCGAGTCGCTCTCTATGCTTGCACGCGGTGAAAAGCCGCTGACCCCACGACTGGCTTCGCGCATGCTGGAGGCATTTGTGCAACAGCAGGGAGCCCAGGAGGTCAGCAGCAATGACCAGGAGAAACGACCGCAGGACGACCGGTACGAGCATCCCGAGGAGCAAGACGATGGCGATGAACCGATCAATGAATTAACCGCGCGACAGATGGAAATCTTGTCGCTGGTATCGCAGGGGATGACCTATAAACAGGTCGGTGCTTCGTTGAACTTGACCGAACGAACGATCAAATTTCATATGGCCGAAATCATTCATCGACTGCATGTCGCAAACCGTGCCGAGGCGATTGCCTATGCGATGCGCATCAAACAGGAACGCCGTAGCCGCAGTAGTGCCAATTATAGCTGAGACCACGGCGTTTACTCTGGTTATCGCATCAGCACAGCTGGTCCTGTCATCGTTTTATCTGCTCTGCTCAGTATGCTCACCGTCCTGAGATGGGTGCATTATGGGTGTATCGGTCGTGTCATCGCTTGCCAGCACATACGGCAGCACTTCGTCCATGTGACTGACCAGGATAAGCTCTAATTGCTCACGGGCTTCCTCTGGCACCTCACGCAGGTCTGTTGCATTGTCCTGGGGCAGCAATACCATCGTGACGCCAGCCCGTTGGGCTGCCAGCAGCTTCTCCTTGACGCCTCCAATGGGCAACACCCGACCGCGCAGGG
>JAAURD010000172.1 GCA_012034075.1 Chloroflexaceae bacterium
GTGTTTTCCCACTGCACGAGCTGTTCGATGAGGGCGAAGAGGCGCTCACGTTCGGCCTGCTGGGCGGCTTCGGTGGGGAAGCGTTCGGGCTGGGTGGCGGGGTCATCGACGAGCTGGGCAAAAATCACCGCACGGGCAGCAGCAAGCGGCCGGCGGGCCCACCAGAGGTGCAGCGTGCTGGGGTGGCCGTGGCGAATAGATTTTTCGCGGGCGCTGGCGGCGTTGATTTTGTCGAGCGGTAAGGCGACTTCAATAAGTTTGCGGTTCATGGTTGTCCTTCCGGGCATGCTTGGTTGCAGGCTGATACGCCAGTATAGCAGAGAACGGGCGAAATGCAAGCGGCTGTGCAGGCCCAGACGGCCGGTTTCTCTCTGAAGTGGCAGTCCCGTAGGAGCGCAGCACGATGCGCCCTTACCGGGCCGGGGAAGCGGGTGCGTGCGGTGTGCGGTCGTGCCGACCGCTGTGTGGCGGCACGCCGCACCTACGATGCAGTTGAGGCACTAGGCATTGCCCGGCAAAGCGTGCATGCGCTGGAGAATGTGCTTGAGTTCCTCGATACGAACAGGTTTGCTCAGATAATCATTCATGCCCACTTCCAAACACCATGCCCGGTCACCCTCCATGGTGTGGGCAGTGAGCGCCACGATATAGGGTTGTTGCGCGTCGGGCCACTCATTGCGGATATGGCGAGTGGCTTCGATGCCATCCATTTCTGGCATCTGTACATCCATAAAAATAATATCGTAGTGCCGTTGATGCAATGCCGTCAGAACTTCAGTGCCATTCACTGCTACATCAGCGCGATAGCCCAGGCGTTCAAGCAGCCGGAGGGCCACTTTCTGGTTCATGGTATTGTCTTCGGCCAGCAGGATGCGCAGAGAACGCGTTGGTGTTGGGGGGAGCAGCAGTGGATCGGGCCATGACGGTAAGGATGGGTTTAAATCGGGTTGGAAGAGCTTGGTAAGTGCCGTATGGAGCAATGATGGGCGAATTGGTTTGATCAACAGTGCAGCGATAGGCATTTCGGCGGACTGGTCCTGGTTGAGATACTGGCTGTTGATCAGGTTTCGCTGCCTGGCGCACACCCAGAGCATAAGGGGCACCAAAAGCGGTGAGGCGGGGTCTGGGACGATACTGGTGGGAATCTCTTCACACCGTTGTCCAGGGTCTACATCAAACACGATGACATCGAAATCATGCTGGTTCGCCAGCAGCGCCTGTGCTTCCGTGGGTGTTGCAACAAGATGGCAGATCATGCCCCAGTGGGACACCATCACGCTGAGTAAGTGCTGTTCGGTGGGGTTGCTGGCGACCAGTAAGACCCGTTTGCCCTGGAGATGAGGCTGGTTGGCAAATTGATACGGACGCGGTGCCGCAGATGCGAGCGCTACTTGAAACGTGACATGAAACGTTGAGCCGTTGCCAAATTGGCTTTCGATCCAAATCGTGCCGCCCATCAGCTCTGCTAGGCGTTGACAGATGACCAACCCCAGACCACTGCCACCATCGCGCGTGAGGTAGAGTTGTCTGCCTGGCTAAAGGGCTGAAAGAGTCGACCCAAGTTGTTCGGACGTGATACCGATACCGGTGTCACGTACGCGGATATGGATTTCATAATCTGTCGATGGCTGATCGTTCTGATCCATATCAGTGCTTTCGACAGAATGCCCACCAATCGAGAGAACAACTTCTCCCCGCTCGGTAAACTTGACCGCATTGCTTACCAGGTTGATGATAATCTGGCGCACACGGGCAACATCACCAATGACATGTTCGGGCATTTCAGCGGGCATCAGGTAGGCCAGGATCAATCCTTTCTCCGCGGCGGGGCTTGCCAGCATATCGATGGCATCTTCGATACAGTCACGCAAATTGAAGGGCGCATGCTTGATATCGAGCTTACCCGCCTCGATTTTCGAGAAGTCCAGAATATCATCGATCAGGGTCAGCAGTGCCTCGCCACTGATACGCAGGCTTTGGACATAGTCACGTTGCTCAGCATCCAGGTGCGTGTCAAACAGCAGTCTGGTCATGCCAATCACCGCATTCATGGGAGTACGAATGTCATGGCTCATATGGGCAAGAAAAGCAGATTTGGCCAGGTTCGCCGCCTCGGCCGCCGCTCGTGCTTGCTCCAGTGCTTGCTCTAGCTGTTTCTGTTCAGTCATATCTTGCACGAGTAGGAGCGCAGCAACGATCTCTTCCTGTTCATTGGTCAGTGATACGGGATACAGGTGATACGTGCGATTGCCCCAGGTCTGTTCCAGTTGAGTCGGGGTTGTACCAGCCAGTGCTCCTTCGTATACCGGCGCCAACGAAGCATAGGCGGTTGGTGATAGACATTCGTGCAATATTTTTCCCTCAATCTGGTCAGGATGCCGGCCCATAGCACGAAGGCCTTGCCCGCGTGCCAGCAGGAAGCGCAGATCATGATCGACCAGGAAGATCGCACTCTTGGGAAGATGATCGGCCACAGTCCGTAAACGCGCTTCGCTTTGCTGGAGAGCTTCTTCGGCCTGTTTGATTTCGGTGATATCGCTTGTCGTGACCAGGACACCGGCGATCATCCCATCATCGTTGCGGTAGGGGCTATAGGTGACATCGATGAAGCGCTGACCTTCACCAGCAAAGGTAAACCAGGCTTGATATCGAATCGTCTCACCAGCCAGGCAGCGATCCAGATGGGGTTTGATTAGCGTTTCAAATGCTTGTTGACCCATTACTTCTGCCACCGTGTGGTCAATCAGTTCTTCGCGAGTCTTCATGCTCCGGCGGAGATAGTGATCATTCACGACCTGGTAGCGGTAGTTCTGGTCAACCAGCGCTATCCCATCGGAAGTGGCTGATACAATCCGACGGTAACGATGCAGTGCTTCTTCAGCGACTTTCCTCTGGGTGATATCCCTTGAAATACCGATAATGCCAATAATCGTACCCTGATCATCCCTGAGCGGTACATCGCTGACCCAGGCGTGAAAGGTCCTTCCGCTACGGTGACGTGCGAGAAACTCGCCAGACCAGGCTTCACCCTGGCCTATTTTTGCGATAATTTCCCCAGCCTCGGTATACACGGCTGCGCCCATAGTCAAATCCAGCACATTCTGCCCGATAGCTTCATGGCTGCTCCATCCATACATCTGTTCGGCGGTGCGGTTCCAATACGTGATGGTGCCGTCAAGGGTCGTGGCAATCACCGCCTGGCCTACCGAATCGAGCAACTGTGCCTGGAATTGGAGTGATTCTTCCGCTGTTTTCCGCTCAGTAATATCGGTGATGGCACCAATTGCATGGGTAACGTGATATGTGCCATGGCGAATGGGCGCAATAACCGTTTCACCCCAGAAGGTGCTGCCATCTTTCCGTACATACCGTTTTTCCAAAGAATATGTGGGTATATCTCCACGTACCAGCGCAGCAGCCTGTGCCTGCCCGAACCCAATATCATCGGGATGAGTAATATCCCACACGGTCATGGTGCGCAATTCTTCTCGCGTGTACCCCAGCAGTTCGGTCATCCGGCGGTTGACGTGGATATACTGCCCACTCGTATCAACCAGGCCGATCCCCACCGCAATATTCTCAAAGATAGCCTGCACCTGCACCTGATGCGTCAGGTGATCGGGTTGCGGAGCATCATACAGACGATGACCGCCATGCTCTTGCTCTAGCAGCTGCGGTGTTGGTGGTTGTTCCCGACCCGCTGATTGGAGTTCTTGCTGGCAGCTATGCAGTTCCTGCACCAGACGCAGCGTGTGATCGCGACCAGCCAGAATATCTTCCCGGATTCGCCTGCGATCTTCTGCTGAAAGTCCGCTGATATCATCTACTATGTTGAGCGACTGGTTGCGTACTGCTTCCAGGGAACTTTGGCATAGATGGAGAAATGTGTTTTCATCATTCATATGTTTGTATTTCTCAATGAGTTACATGTGCAAGATGAGGCTACAAATCAGATACTCTTTTTCTTTTTTGTGTTTTCTTTCACAATGACATGTTGTGTCTGATATGGTTTTTGTGCAAAAAAAGATGATGCTTTCATTATACCAGGATGTTTCCTGATTTCAAGGTATCAGTATGCGTCTTGCCTGCGATATTCTACCAGGAGTGGTATCATGCAGAGAATTGCGCGAAACGAGAGGGGAAATGTGATGTCTTTTCAGTTTCAACGAAGGTATACTGGCCGGTTGCAGGCAGTCATTCTCGATTGGGCGGGGACAACCGTAGATTATGGCTGTTGTGCACCGGTGGCGGCACTAGTTGAGACGTTACAACGGCGCGGGATTGAACTGGAACACGGTGAGGCGCGTTCGAGTCTGAATATGGGGAAGTATGATCATCTAAGCGCACTGGCTCAAACACCATCGGTGATACAACAATGGCAGGCGATTTATGGTGCTCAGTCGAGTGATGCTGATCTTGAGGCCATGTTCTATGAATTGGAGTCAACCCTGGTCGGGGTAGTCGTAGACTATGCCGAACTGGTGCCTGGTGTGCTCGAACTCGTGCAGTATTGCCATGGGCGTAGCATCCATATTGGCACGACAACGGGTTATAGCCGGCAGGTGATGGTCCAGTTGGTATCCGCAACGCGGGCACAGGGCTATGAACCCGATGCCATTATCTGCGTCGATGATGTGCTCGCGGGTCGCCCGGCCCCCTGGATGGCCCTGCAAAACGCGCATTATTTGCAGTGTTACCCAATGGAAGCATTAGTCAAAATCGGTGACACGGTAGCCGATATTGAAGAGGGTTTGAACGGCGGTATGTGGACTATTGGTGTGGTAGCTAGCGGCAATGAAGTTGGGCTAACGCTGGCCGAAATGGAGGCGCTGACACCGCAAGAGCGTGCTACCTCGCTTCAAGCGGGCTACCAGCGCCTGTACCAGGCCGGGGCGCACTATGTGGTCGATACTATAGCGGATGTCCTACCACTGCTTGAAGCCATAGAAGCACGCTTGCGACAAGGTGAACGGCCATGATGTATTTGTGTGAAGGATTCTTTTGTAGACGAAAGAAAATATGGTTGCTCGAATGAGCTGCCTACTACGCAGCAAGCTCTGTATAAGACTCCATACCAACATCTCGAAAGGATAAAACATCTATGCAACGATGTATCGCTCATTTGGGTCTACTTATCCATCGCTGGTGGGTTTCGAGCCTGGTCGTGCTCGTTAGCAGTATTGCCCTGGCTAGCGTGCTGGTCTCACCGGTTGCGGCTGCCACCGTAGTAGGCGATGGCAGCCCCGCCAGTTGCACTGAGGCTGCCCTACGCACAGCACTGACAACGAATGGCGACATTACCTTCAACTGTGGTACGGTCGTACACACCATCACGCTCAGCAGTGCGCTGGTTATCGCTGATGGTCAGGATGTGCGCCTGGATGGAGCGGGTCTGATTACCCTCAGCGGTGGCGACAGTGTGCGGCTCTTTCTGGTGCAGCAGGGTGGCAGTCTGGCCCTCGCCAATCTCGCGCTCATCGAAGGCAACGCTACCGGTGATGAAGGCGGCGCCGTGCGCAACAGCGGCAGCACGACCCTGACGAATGTGCTGGTGCGCAACAACACCGCCGGCAGTGGCGGCGGCATCAGCAACGTCAACGGCGGCGTGCTGGCGGTGCGCCAGAGCACCATCAGCGATAATATCGCAACGAGCGATGGCGGCGGTATCTTCATCAACAGCGGTAGCACCACGGTGATCAGCAGCACAATCAGCGACAATGTCGCCGAGAACGGGAGCGGCGGTGGTCTGTGGTATTACCAATGGAATGCCAACCTTGGCGGGCCGCTTACGGTTGAGAGCAGCACCCTGAGCGGCAACACAGCGAGCGACCTCGGCGGCGCTATTTCTACCAGCGGCGGCGAAGGGACGCCAGAGCTTATCCTGCGCAACTGTACGCTGGTCGATAATCGTGCCCCCCACAGTGGGGCAATCTTCAACGGCGGTACCGCAACTACTATCGCCAATTGCACCCTGGCCGAAAACCAGGCCAGCGATTATGTGGCGGGGGTCTTCAGCAGTGCCGACAGTAGCTTGACCATGAGCCAGACCATTCTCGCCAACGATCCGCAGGCGCCCGGCGGGAACTGCGCCCACGAAGGAACGTTTATTGATGGCGGCGGCAATATTCAGTTCCCCGGCACGAGCTGTGGCGCTGCTGTGCTGACTGCTGAGCCACTGCTGGCAGCGCTGGCCGATAATGGCGGCCCGACGCAGACCATGGCCCCCGGCATCGGCAGTCCCGCGATTGATGCGGGTGGCAGCGCATGTCTGCCCAACGACCAGCGCGGTCAACCGCGCCCGGCCGATGGTGACGGCGACGGTACTGCCGCCTGCGATAGTGGCGCTTACGAGCGCCAGGCCGACGAAACACCGCCCAGTGCCGATAATGTTGTGGGCGATGGCACGCCCGCTAGCTGTACGCCAGCGGCGTTGCGGGCTGCGGTACAGCGCAGCGGCAGCATCACCTTCAACTGCGGCGCAGACCCGCATACCATCGCCGTGACGGACGAGATCACGATCACCAACGATACCACCATCGATGGCGGTGGGAGCACCCGCGGCGGGCTGATCACGTTGAGCGGGCAGGACAACACGCGGATTATGCGCACCGCTAACAATGTCACGCTGACAGTGCGCAATATGACGTTCGCCAACGGCAAGGAACCTGAGCCGGATGGATCGGGCAGTGCTATCCGCACGGGCTGGCGTGCTACGCTGATCGTCGAAAATAGCGTGTTTGTCGATAATGATAGCACTGCGGCAACCAGGAGCGCGGCGGCGGTGCGATTGCCACCGATAGCGAAAACACGGTGGTGGTACGCGACAGCCTCTTTCAGAACAATCGCGGGAGCAATGGCGGCGCCATCAACGTGGTGCTCAGCGCTCTGACGGTCGAGGGATCAACCTTCCTGAACAATGACTCATCGTCTGGCAGCACCAGCAGCGGCCATGGCGCCGGTGGTGCAATCTACACCGATGGCGCCAGCAAGCGCGATGGCACAACATCGGGCACGATTGCTATCCGTGATAGCGTCTTTCGCGGTAACACCAGCACGGGGGAGGGCGGTGCCGCTTTCACCTGGATTTATCCGCCCGATCAGGTGATCATTGAGCGCACGACCTTCCAAAGCAATACCGTGCTGCTGAATGACCGCGAGAATGCGCTGGGCGGTGGCCTGCGCCACGGCAACGGCCTGCTCACGCTGTCCGATACGACCTTTGCCTACAATGTGGCGCGGAGGCAGGGCGGCGGCTTCTGGACCGATGGCAGCCACCCGGCCACGTTAACCAACGTGACTTTTGCGCACAACCGTGCAGCGAGCGATGATACGGCTGCGCCAGAGGACGGTCTGGGTGGGGCGATTGCTGGCGGTGGTAACTTCACCTGTACCAATTGTACGCTGGCGTACAATGATGCGGGGAACCAGGCCGGGGCTATCTATGGTGGTGAGGACATTACCTGCAGAATACGCTACTGGCCTACAATACCAGCGGCAACCAGTGGGGGCTGCATCAGACCTGTTCGCAGCAACACACCGATGGCGGCGGCAATATGCAATTTCCCGCCGAGGATGCGAGCGACCCGAAGAACCAGCTTTGTGTTGCCGCAATCACGCTGAGCGACCCGCTGCTGGCGCTGCTGGCGAACAACGGTGGACCAGCCCAGACGTTGGCGCTGCCCGCGAACAGCCCGGCGATTGACGCTGGCAGTACGACCAGTTGCCCCGCTACCGATCAGCGTGGTATTGCCCGCCCGGTCGATGGCAATGGCGACGGCACGGCGATTTGCGATGTTGGCGCCTACGAGTATACCCTGGCGCTGGCTTCTGAGTATGTGTATCTGCCGCTGGTGCGGCGGTAATGGTGCGTTTTGTTCGCCTGGGTCAGCACGAGGACACCCCTCTCCCCTTGTGGGAGAGGGGCCGGGGGAGAGGGGCTGTACCACTCCGGTAGCATCCTGGGAACTGGTGTTTGGCACAGCGTGCTGCGCCGCTACGGTCTTTTTCGCATGTATCGAAAAAGGCCATGGCTTGCTCATGCAAGAGGGCATGATGATAAGGACGGAACGATGCATTTCTTAAACTACTCACCCCGTCAGGGGGTTGCGTTGGGTTTTGTGTTGCTCTGTTTTATTGGGTTGGTGGATGGGATCACGGGGCATCAATTAGATTTCAGTGCGTTTTATCTGCTGCCCATTTTCCTCATTTCGTGGACGGCGGGACGCCGGGCGGGTATATGGATGTCACTGATCAGTGCCGGAGTGAACATCATTGTCGATTTGCTCTCTGGCAAACCATCAACCTACCTGTTTATTGAAATATGGACACTGTTGGTAACATCCCTGGTGTATGTGGTGATGGTTTTGTTGTTGACCCGACTCAAAACAGCGTTGGAGATTGCTGAAGCATTGGCAAACAACGATAGTCTGACCGGCATTGCCAACTCGCGTGCGTTTTTTACCGGGGCAAACCGCGAACTTGCACGTTGTCGCCGCAAACAGCAACCGCTGACCCTGCTCTATCTGGATTGTGATGGGTTTAAACAGATAAACGATACGTTTGGGCATCAAACTGGTGATGATGTGCTACGCACAGTCGCTATCACGCTCCAACATACCATACGTGTTACTGACATTGCTGCACGTCTGGGTGGCGATGAATTTGCGGTGTTGTTACCCGCACTGGATGCTACCGCAGCTAGAACGATGGCGACACGAGTACGTGAGGAGTTGTTGGGCGCTATGCATCAGCATGATTGGCCGATGACCTTTAGCATTGGGGTTGTGACGTATACATTGCTGCCAGATCACATTGATGATCTGGTACATGAGGCCGACCAGCTGATGTATGAGGTAAAGCGGACCGGTAAGGATGCGGTCGCTTTTGCCGTGATTGCAGAGCATAGCCCGTTGACTCATACAGAGGCGACTGAATCGTTGCCCTGATGGTTCAGACGATGCACGCAAAGCCGGCCTAACCATCAGTTCCCTGGTTCTGGGCGTGATACCAAATGGCGTTCATCTCAAGACACGTAGGTGGGCTTGTCGCCGCACAGCGGTCGGCACCCGCACCGAGTCGGACGCACGCCAAGCACGCACGTATCAGACGGAGGTACGACGCCCAGTCTGCTTTGTAGGGTGGCCCCACGAGCCCCTTACAAAGCGGGCACTCCAAGTGCTATCAAAGCGCATACCAGTGATCACCTGAATTTGGTATTATACCAAATTCAGGTGATCAGTCATTGGGCGCAGCACGCTGACACCCCTACAGTCACACCCACGTCTGATACGGAATCAGTCTATCGCGTATGGAAGAGGACACCCCTTCTCCCCTTGTGGGAGAGGGGCCGGGG
>JAAURD010000173.1 GCA_012034075.1 Chloroflexaceae bacterium
GGAAACGCCGGTCGTGCCGCATCCGCACCCCCTCACCCCCGGCCCCTCTCCCACAAGGGGAGAGGGGAGTCGTACCTCATAACCGGACCTGGGTCTACAAGGGAAGAGGGGTGACCCCCACAGAGGTAGGTTTTTTGACAGATCGCTTTCTGATGCGGGACTTTGATCGCCCTTTGCCGATTCTAAAAAAAATCGATCGCGCCTACGGCGCGATGGGGTTGATTGGAAAGCATTGTTGCAGAATTGATGTATCACTCCAAAGCATTCAGGATTCAGGATTCAGGATTCAGAAACCAGAACTCAGAAGCCAGAAGCCAGAAGACAATTATGAGATGACCACAAAAAAGCACCCAGGACGGAAACCCCAGTCGTCGTTCCTGCCGCCGTAGTCCCCGTTGCGCCCACCAGAGCGCATAAATGGAATATCTTCATAGTATGAAAACCCTTTGACCCGCATGGCATCACTCGGTTCAATGTCATCCACTGGATTTCGATCATCATCGTGCCCGTGTCTTGTCGCTGTCCACTCCCAGACATTGCCGAGCATCTCATGCGCTCCACAGTCTGCCTTGCCCTGGGGAAAGCAGCCAATTGGCGTTGGTATGTGCAGACCAGTCTCTCGGCCATTGACCCGCTCGGCATCGGCGGGCGGCTCGTTGCCCCAGGGGTAGCGCCACTGCTCCGTACCACGCGCGGCCCGTTCCCACTCCAGCGCGGTGGGCAGGCGAATCTCCTGGTTGCCGGGCAACCAGCCATCGTTATGGCCCTGGTCGGTGAGCCAGCGACAGTAGGCCACCGCTTCATACCAACTGACAAAGACAGCGGGCTGGAGCGGGTTGGCAAACTGGGGAGCACGTTGTATCAGGCCAATGTATAGATCGGCTGCTTGCTGGGTTCGTAACCATTGTTGTAGAGGCAGATGTGCCGCTGGCCGGGTTGTCTCCCATAGTTCTTCGCGGTCAGCTAACACAAGCTCGGTCTGATGCTCACCAGTTGCTTGGAGCCTGGTTTGCATCCACTGCCAACCATTGTCCGTCCACCAATCTTTATTCTGATAGCCACCGGCTGCGACAAAACGCGCAAACTCGGCGTTGGTGGTGGGGTAACGCGCAATAGCAAAATCATTGGGCAGTTCTACCTGCTGCAATGCATCTGCCCCTCGGTGATCATCACCATACCAGAAAGGGCCTGCTTTGACCGGGCACCAGTAGTTGTTCAGCTGTTTATCCCAGTATTTGGAGGATCGATACCGATGCAGGCCGATGAGTGCCAGCGGTAAGTGTGTATCATGCTGCGGAATACGCGCATTTGGTAGCCAGAGGTCCTCCAGATCGCCATAACGAAGTTTACCCAGCAGTAGCCCGGCCCTGGCACGCAGGATCGCCGGTACCGGTTCATCGCTAGAATTGGCTGCACGCTCATCAGAGCGCCGATCCGGTGCTCGCCTATGTGATACCTGTTTGCCACGATGACGCTGCCGCACCGGCTCATCCACCGTGAGTTGCCCCTGATAGATCGCACGAGCATAGGTGATCGCAGCATCGCGATTGTTTTGCGCTTGCATCACACGGCTGAGCATTATACCGGCCCGCGCACGGGTTGCCGGTGTTGCATCGTCAGACAAATTGCCGAGAAAGACAGCGGAAAAGAACGTGTTACTATCCGAAAGGTTATCCCTCTTGAAAAAACGTGTCCCTAGACCAACATGAGCACGAGCACACGTATCGGGCAGAGCATCGGCATGCAAAGCACCTTTATCTACTTCTCGCAGCAATTTCTCTGGCACAACACGGAATGGCCTGTCTGGCTGCTGCATAAAAGGCAACAGATAATCAATTGAGCCTGGTTCGTCAGACGACGGTTGCTGCATCGTCACAAGCGCCAGCCCCACCGCAGCACGCGCACGGGTGGCCCCATCGGCCGCCTGTGACAATGCCCCCGCATAGACTTGCTCAAAGCGCTCTTTGGCATCATCCAGCCAGTGCGATGCTGGACTATGGGTGAACCATTGTCTTCCCTGCTCATCAGTGTGTGAAAGGTTGTGCTCATACCATTGCCCGCGCTCCAGATACACATCACCCAGAATGGCACAGGCCGCCGCGCGGGTCGCCGCATCGGCCGCAGCTTCCAGTTCACCGTTGTAGACTGCACCCAAGCACTTCTCGGCTTTGTCCAGGTTCAGCCGCCCTTCATACACCAGCCCCAAGGCAGTGGCAGCACGGGCACGGGTTGCAGGCAGGGCATGCGGCTGCAGGTCGCCCTGGTACACCGCCGCAAACAGGCTTTCGGCCTCTTGCCACTGGCCCTGCCGTAGCAAGACCAGCCCCAGATTGACACTGAGCACCGCCTGTTGCTCCTTATCTTCCAGGCGCTGTGCAGCATCCAGCCCGGCCTGCGTCCAGGCCTGCAGGGTTTTGTAATCCTGTTGCGCTTCAAAATAGGCAAACGCCTGCACAGCATAGATCACCAGCGGTCGGTCCAGCGGCGGCCTGGCTGTGGCAGCCAGCTGTTGCCCATGGCTTGCATGCTTGCTATGCTGTGGGGTGATGCCATCCTTCTGCACGACATGTTCGGCAACGTATGTGGCATAGGCCTCGCGGATGCGTTGCTGTTGCTCGGCTGGCAGCTGCGCAAACTCCGTTGTGGGCAGATCATGCCTCAGTGCGCGAGGCAGGTCATACTGGCGGCGTTGGCGGTGGCAGGAGAGCAGGCCCAGCTCGACCAGCGCATCCAGACCGGTCTGATCCACCGCGGTGCTTGCCTGTGCCAGAGCAGCATCAAACCAGTCGGGACAGATGTCCAGAGCGGCAAAGCTCTCGCGCACCGGCTGATCCTGCTGTTGATAGACCGATGCCAGCAGCTGCTGGCCCTTCGCACGCCAGGTCTCTTCGGTTTGCGGATCAAACAGCCGCTTGATTGCCTCTTTATCAGTAACAACGCACTGCGGTAGCTGCCGACCACGCGTTAACAGCGGCAATGCTGGCACAACCAGCTTGAGCAGCCGGCTATCGTTATCTGGCAGAACGCGTGCCCCGGTCGGATCCGTCAACGGCTCGCTCAGCGTGGCAAAACAGGCCTCCAGATGGCTGGCCTGCTGGGCAAATGCTTGCACCGGGGCATCATTCTGCTGCCCGCTCTGAAACCACTGCTCTTCCTGGGTCGCCACAACATCGGCATAATACCCAAGATAGCGTTGCAGACAGGGTATTACCTCGTGGCGGTGCTGGTCACGTTCTAATTCAAACCGGGCATAGGCAAAGAGCAGATCATACATGGTATAGGTCTGGGCGCCATCATCGCTTGCTCCAGACTGGATCAGGCCGCGTTCGCAGAGGCTTTCGAAATGTTCCCTATCTATAATCTGATCCGAAGCAACACGTTCACGGTTGTTGGCAGGGCCAAAGGCCACGGTCAGCGCAACGTCTTGTTCAAACGGCAGCCCGTTAAAGGTAGCCAGTGCCCGAAACAACTGCTGCGCTGGCTCACTCAGCAAGGCATAACTCAGCTTCAGCACGGTCTGAATATCCTTGCGATTCGCATCAGCCGGATCATAAAATCCAAAGGGCCGAAAAAAATTCGAGATAACACCAGGGCGCTTGCCCTGTTCTTGTTCGAGCCTTTCGGCAAATTTATGTGCAACGCGTTCGGGTTTGTCCGTTTCTTGCTGTTGCTGGCAAATGGTGCCACCAGCAACCACCAGCGCCAGCGGCACATAACTACACAGGCGGGCGATTTTTTTCGCAATATCCTGGTCAACGTGCTTTTTCCAGAACTGTTTGAGCACCGCGCAGGCATCCTGTTCACTCAACGGCTTGAGTTTCAACTGCGGCGCATCGGTTATGCTGTGTAAGGCCCCGCCAGGGCGAGCGATAATCACAATGCTACTGTTCGCGGGCGGGGCAAAATGCCTCAGCGATGTTGTATCCGGTGGGTTATCAAACAGGATCAGATACTCTTTGTCCTGGAGAAAGTTCTGATAATGCCGACTCAACATATCGATATCAGCGTCTTCAGGGATATCCTTATCCTTATACATGCCCAGCTCAATCATTGCCTGGCGCAAGACCGCCTGTGCCGACCAGTCACGACGGCTCTGCTCATCCAGATACATCCCCTTGAGATCGATGTAGAGCCGTTCGCGATAGGCATTGCGGATACGATCAAGATAAGCGGCATACTGAACCAGTGAGGTTTTGCCAATACCACCAATGCCGGTCACTACGACCATGGAACCACGTTTATGACGGTTTTTGAACGGGTTTAAGCGCTGCCACCAGGGGGGCGCTTCAAGCAGCAGCCTGCACAGGGTATCAATATCGTCCTTGCGTGCCTCTAGCACAAAGTTGCTCAGCAGGGGGTCTTCCTTGCCCAGTTTAACTGCATTAAAAGCGAGTTTTTGGCGCAACTCCGGTGTCGTATCGTCGGCTAGCGACCGTCCGCCTGTTGTGTGAGAATCTCAAAAAGAAATGCCAGCACCGTGGGAACGGCCACCGTGCCCACCATCAGCGCAATGCAGAGGGGCTGGTTGTTCTGCCAGAGGTCCATGAACCAGTCATTCAGTTGAGTCTCAAAGATGCCAGCAAAGATCGCTACCCAGGCCACGAGCATGGCAATACTGCCGCCGAGACCCTTCACTATCGATTTGCCCACCAGATGTCCCATTCTGCACTCCGGTACACGTACCACTCCAGATGGGTTGCATTATAGCATACATTGGGCAATGGGCAGGGGCCTGCCGCCCCAGGCGCCGCGCCGCGCCGCGCCGCGCCAACCGGCTCCCCGTTGTGATGCTCAGGCGAAAATATCTATGCACTTTTTGTGTCCTTCGTATGTTTTGTGGTCAATCTCATACGCCTTGGCATCGTCTACTCTCTCCCCTTGTGGGAGAACGGCCGGGGGTGAGGGGTTCCGAAGGGCCAGGGGTGAGGGGGATTACAGGGTCGGGAACAGGGCCAGATTGCGCCTGATTCGTTCAAGCACCGGCTGCTCGCCCGGCACAAAGGGCTGCCCGGTGAGCTGCTCATAGGCCATAATATAACGTGCCGCCACCTCTGCGATAAAGGTGGCCGGCATCGTGGGCGGGGACCCATCACCACGATAGCCCTGCTGCACAAACCAGGTGCGTAGGTACTCCTTGTCCAGATGCTCTGGCTCGCCGCCAGCGGCATAGGATGCCTGCGTCCAGAAACGGCTCGAGTCGGGCGTATGGACCTCATCAATAAGCAGCAACTGGCCCTGGTACAGACCAAACTCATACTTGGTATCCACCAGGATCAGGCCAGCCCGCTGCGCCAGCTGCTGCCCCCGCCCAAAGAGCGCAAGGGCCGCCGTGCGCACCTGCTCCCACAGGTCTGGCGCCACCAGCCCACGCGAGAGGATTTCAGCCGCCGTCAGTCGCTCATCGTGGCCGCCAGCGGTCGCCTTGGTCGTCGGCGTAATGATTGGCATGGGCAGCGGGTCATTCTTGCGCAGGCCATCCGGCAACGGGATACCGTAAGGTTGGCGCTCACCCTGGGCGTAGAGCTGCCACAGCGAGGTGCTGGTCACCCCGGTGATATAGCCGCGCACAACCACCTCCACGGGCAAGGGCGTGGCTTCACACGCCACCGTCACATTGGGATCGGGCACAGCGATGACATGGTTGGCAATAATATCGCGGGTCTGCTCAAACCACCAGGCACTCAGCTGATTGAGCACCTGTCCCTTGTACGGAATGACCCCCAGCACACGGTCAAACGCCGATACGCGGTCGGTCGTAATCAGGATACGCTGACCCTGAGACGTATAGCTATCGCGGACTTTGCCCGACTGTTGCAACGACCAGCCCGGCAGATCAACCTGCTGGAGTGCGGTTGTAATCGCCGCTTGCAATTGATTATCATACAGCATGGTGTAAACCTGTGCCAGCAGAGTGCTGCTGGTATGCAATGATTCTTGTTGCTATTGTACCACGACGTACACACTGCTACCAGCGCGCGGCAGTAACCGCAGCAATGCCAGCTTGCAGTGTGCTATACGTCGTAAGACCAGTCAGCGAAGCATCCAGTTCGACCAGTTTCTGGGCAATATCAGGCCGAATACCGGTCATAATCACCCGTGCGCCAAGCAAACGCACCGCCTGGGCCAGTTCCACCAGGGCGCTTGCAATGCTGGTATCAATCGCGGGTATGCCCGTCAGATCAAGCACCGCAATGCGGGCACGATGGTGCATCAAGGCTTCGAGCATGGTGCTGGTCATATGCTGTGCCCGCTCTGCATTAATATGACCAATGAGCGGCATAATCATTACATCTTCGTTGATTGGGATGAGCGGTGCGGCGAGTTGTCGCAGGGTTTCATGCTGAGCGGCAATGATCACCTCCTGGAAGCGGTTATGTTCCACTTCGCGTTGTTTGCGATCTTCAATATCGGTCATCATCGCAATCAGGGCTGGTTGCCCATCAAAGAGAATACGCTCAGCGTTCATATAGACCCAGTGCGGTTGGCCACTTTTGGTGCGGATCTGAATTTCATACATACGCGGGACCGCATCTCCCTGTAAGCGCAGACTGGAATAATGCCGCACCAGATCAACAAAATCTGGGTGAACGATATCCCATACATCCATCGTGAGCAACTCTTCGTGGCTATAGCCCGAGAGCCGTTCAGTGGCGGCATTGGCAAAGCAAAACCGTTCGCCCTGACGAATAACAACAGCAGTGGCGTTGTTTTCCAGCAAACTGCGGAACTGGGCCTCGCTGGTCCGCAGGTCTGCTTCCATCTGTTTGCGCTCGGTAATATCCATGGCCGTAATCATCAGCGCCGGGCTACCCTGATATTCAATGATATTGACATTCAAATCAATCCAGATCGTATGACCGTCTTTCTGAATGGCACGAACCTCATAGCGTGGCGGCACCGATTGACCAGCAAAACGAGCTTTTGCCCGTTCAGCAACCAAATCGATATCATCCGGATGGATCAAGCTTGCGAAGTGCATGTGCAGTAATGCATCCCGCGGATAGCCCACCAGCGCTTCAGCCGCTTTATTCACAAAGCAGAAATTGTCACCCTGATGGATAAAGACCGCAATCGGTGTCGCTTTCAGCAGCACCTGGAGCTGTTGCAGGCTGGTGCGCAAATCCTCTTCGACCTGTTTCCGATGCGTAATATCTTCATAGGTGCCCAGAATACCAATGACCTCACCGGCGCTATTGTGCAAGGGGATTTTATTGGTATCGGCCCAGGTCTGTTTGCCACCGGCCTGCAATTGGGGTTCGATGATATGGTATTGCGCTTGATCCGCATCCATCACGCGTTGATCGACGTCGCGGAAAAAATCGGCCTCTTCACGCTTCCAGGCGAGATCATAATCGGTTTTACCCACAATGTTATCGGGCGTGCCCACCCCAGCAGCCTGCGCAAAGCGGCTGTTACAGCCTAAATAGACACGATCGCGATCTTTCCAGAAGATAAAGCCGGGCAAGCTATCGATAATGAGTTGTAAAAACTGCTGTGATTCGGGCAGCAGTTCCGGTACAGGCGTCACCTGCTGCGCGTGCATTCTCGCTTGCAGTTGCTGCAATTGCTGTTCGAGCATCTGGTTGCGCTGCCGCAGCGCGGTGATTTCGTGTTGCAAGGTTTCGTTCGTCTCATCGTGGGTATCCACCCTTGGCACCTCCACTGTGCTTGTATTGATAGCATGTCTTCTTCATTATAGCGCTTGCCGGCTACCATTTATCGCAACTCATAGACAATAAACGCTGGATCCTGACGACCCGGCAACGCTGGGCCATAAGTAACCACGTGCAGCGATTTCCGGGTCATACGTTCGACGGTGAGCACCTCCTGGCGTGCGGTATAGCCCGAGAGAATCAGGAGCGTCCCTGGTTCGTAGTGCTGGGTATGCGCAAGGTCCACCGTCTGTATGGGCAAGCCCGAGGTGAGCAAATCCATCACCGAATTGCGCTTGAGATGTTCTGGGAGCGCCAGTTGCCGGACCGATGCTGGCCCATGCTGCTCGGCGAATTGGCCAATATACTCACCGATACGGGTATGGACGGGATACGACGAGACCCACACTGCCGGGTCAACCGGCATAGCGACAAAGTACAGCCAGCCATTGAGCACCAACATCGCCGACAGCACCAGCGCCGCCAGTGCGTGGCATCGTCTGCACCATGGCAGCCAATGCGTTTGGCACAGACGCAACAACGTCGTCCAACCAAGTGCCGCGATGATACAGGCAAACGCAACCGCCCCGATACTACGCATCGCATGCGGCCCTTCAACCGCCAGCAGACTGGGCAGCAGGCTGATCATCACCGCCAGCAGCAACGCCGCGCCCTGCCAGCGCCGCCAATGCGCCAGCAGCACCCCACAGCCAATCAGCAAGCCCAGACCGGTCAGCGCATCCAGCATCGGGTGACCGGGCGCATGATGGCGACCATTGGCATCACCCGCCACATGGAACATCAGCAGATGCCGACCCAGCGAGTCATCCAACGCAGCCAGCGGCGCACGGCCTTCCAGCGCCGCCTCACTGAGCAAAAAGACCTCGCTCACCCGGCCAACCATCCGATCCGGGTGCTGCCAGGCATAGCCCAGCAATGGCGCCGTGGTGAGCAGCCCCCCCCCTACAAACAGCACCAGCAGCGGCAGCCACATGCGCCACTCCCGCAGATGATGCCAGCAGCGCAGCACAAGCAGCACCCCTGCAATCACCAGAGCCACCCGCCCGGTATAGTACATCTGCGCAGCCAGGCCCAGGCATGCGCCAGAGAGACCGCTGGCAAGCACCAGCCGCAGCGGTTGACGCTTGCTCAGCGCCGCCTCAAACCCAACCAGCAGCAGCCAGAGCGCGGTGAGACTCAAGAGCGGGTCGAAGATCGTGGGGTACGAAAACCGGCTAATGCTCACATGCCAGCTTGAAACGGCGAGCAGTGCTGCCGCCAGCAGCGTCACCAATCGCTGCTGGCAGAGCTGCCAGGTCAGCGCAGCAACCGGCAGCACCGTGAGCGCCCCCGCCAGCGCCGTGACCGTGCGCAGCGACCAGGGATGGATGCCCCAGAGGTGCAACGCCAGCGCAAAGGGATAGATGCCCAGAGCGGGAATATTGAGGCTGCTGCTGGCAATATACACCGGCCGATACCCTGGATCGTTGAGCATACGCAGGGCATACAGACCATGGCGAGCCTCATCCCGCCACAGGCCATAGGGCAGCTCCGTAATCTGGTAGAAGCGCAACCCCAGCGCCAGCAACGCAATCAGCCCCAGCCCCACCGTCATCGAGCGGTCCCAAGATGCAGCCCTGCTGCCCACAGCCATGGTATGGCCATCATCGCGCATACCACGGGCCACCAGTAGCACGC
>JAAURD010000174.1 GCA_012034075.1 Chloroflexaceae bacterium
CTAAACCCCTCACCCCCGGCCCCTCTCCCACAAGGGGAGAGGGGAGTACTCACGAACACTCACGAACACTCACCCTCTCCCACAAGGGGAGTGGGGAGTCGGGGAAATTCCACATAAGAACCTCTTCCAGGTCAGGAAAGGGGCCGGGGTGAGGGCCTGCGCCTGGAATGCCGCCCAATCTATGCTACAATACCACTGAGACGTGAAACGGGATACCCGATACCCGCCAACCCGATACCCGAACAGGAGATTGTATGACCCGCACGTTCAACACCGGTGGCCCATGTAATCCGGCCGATCACTATATGTTGCCCAGCATTGAACGTTTACCGATGGTGCAGCAACTGATTGATCAGAAGCTCTACTTTGTGCTGCACGCCCCGCGCCAGACCGGCAAAACCACCGCCTTTGTGACGCTGGCGGAAGCATTGACCAACAGTGGGCAGTATACCGCGGTGCTGCTCTCCGTTGAGCCCGGCGACGGCCTTCGTGATGATGTGGGTCAGGCCGAGGCAGCCATCCTGAGAGAATGGACCGAAAGTGCCCGTGAGGACTTGCCCCAGACGATGCAGCCACCCGCCTGGTCTGAGGCACCAGCGGGAGCCCAAATCCGAACGGCCCTGGCCGATTGGTCACGGTCGGCGCAAGGCCGCCTCGTGGTCTTTATCGATGAGATCGATTCCTTACAGGACCAGGTGCTGATCGGCGTGCTGCGCCAGATTCGAGCTGGCTATCGTCATCGTCCAAATGCCTTCCCCTGGTCGCTGGCACTCATTGGCATGCGCAATGTACGAGACTACAAAGTGGCATCCGGCGGCAGCAAGCGCCTGCACACCTCCAGCCCTTTCAATATCAAAGCCGAGTCGCTGACGCTCGCCAACTTCCGCCGAAGAGGTCGCCACGCTGTATGCGCAACACACCACCGAGACGGGCCAAGTCTTTACCCCAGAGGCCAAAGCCCTGGCGTTTGAGCTGACCCAGGGGCAGCCCTGGCTAGTCAATTCGCTGGCACGGGAGTCGCTCAAGCGCTATCCCGAGCCAACCGACCCGATTACGGCCGAAGTAATCGATCAGGCGCGGCAAGAGTTAATCCGACGGCAGGATAACCATATCGATAGTTTGCTCGACCGTTTGTGCGAGCCTCGGGTGCGGGCAATCATGGAACCGATGCTGGCGGGCACGATGCTCGCTAACGTGCCGGATGATGATCGTCAGTTTGTCGTGGACCTGGGCCTGCTCCGGCGGGCCCCGGCTGGTGGCCTGGTGATTGCCAATCCGATCTACCGCGAAGTGGTGTTGCATGTTCTAACCGGCAATGCGATGGATACGCTGCCGACCATGTATGTGAAACCGACCTGGCTCACGCCCACCGGGCATCTTGACACGGAGCGCCTGCTGGCGGCCTTTCTGGCTTTCTGGCGGCAGCACGGGCAGCCGATGCTGCAGGCCACGCCCTACCCGGAGATTGCGCCGCACCTCGTGCTCATGGCCTTTCTGCACCGTGTGGCGAATGCAGGCGGCACGGTAGAGCGCGAATACGCCATCGGCACGGCCGCATGGACCTGTGCCTGCGCTACGGCGCCACCACTGTCGCGATGGAACTGAAGACCTGGCGCGATAGTCGCCCCGACCCGCTCACCGAAGGCCTGAGCCAGCTGGATCGCTACCTCAGCGGGCTAGGGCTGGAGACGGGCTGGCTCGTCATCTTCGACCAGCGCAGCAACCAGCCGCCGATAGAAGATCGCACCTACAGCGAGGCCGGGACGACGCCGCAGGGGCGGGCGGTCACGGTGATTCGGGCGTAGGCTGGTCCGCACCTCCGTCCACTTTCCCACCTGCTCGGTAGGGGTACAGCGTGCTGCGCCTCAATGAGCGTACGAGCTTCCGTATACAAGAGAAGTCATACCTCATGGCTTAGCATCGATAGGAGACGTAGGTGCGGCTTGCAGCCTAGCGGCGTAAGGGGGGCTGCGCTGCGACCCGTCGTTGGGCCCCACGTGACGCCCCTACAGCGTTCTATCAACGTGCATACCAGTGATCACCCGGATTTGATATGGACGTAGGTGCAGCCTGCAGCCGCACGACCTATCATAGGCGAATCCCAAACTCGCTCTGCCAGGGTCCTCCGTTTCGACATGCTGGTTGGCATCGTCTAATCCTCGTCACTTGTGCGAGGGCATAGGACAATGGCATCGTCTAATCCCTCGTCACTTGTGCGAGGGCATAGGATAGACGCAATGCTGTCCTAAGCGCTGAAGCGCAAAGTGATATAAATGCAGGTTACAGAGTACTTTGGTGGAATTACATCACACTGTTCGGGCTCGTTTGCGCGGCTACAAGCCGTGCCTACGGCCTTGAGCGGTCGGCACCCGCACCGAGTCGGACGCGCGGCGCGAACGTGCGGAGTGCGAATCGTCGGTGCTGTGGGCGTAGCACGCTACACCCCTACACAGCCGCACGGCGGTCGGGACGGCCGCACGCACGCATTGGCATCGTCGACTCTCACCCCCGTCCCCTCTCCCAAGTTGGGCGAGGGGTGTTGCGAGGTCTCCCTGGGCCCCTTGTGGACCCAGGGTCAGGGATGAGGAGTTGCACGCGCTCCGCGTCCTAATCAAAGCGCATACCAGTGATCACCTGCATTTGGTATCATCCCGTCCGCGCTCCCACGTAAAGCCTTTGTATCCTTCGTGTGCTTTGTGGTGAATCCCAGACGCGCTTTTCGTGCAGCACTGATGTCCCGTCCGCATGCAGACAAGATGCCTGCACTCCAACATCTGTGCTCCAACACCTGCGCTCCAACAATGGTATAATGAACGTGGATAATGCTCGTCACAGAAAGAGAGAATAGGAACGATGATTGCAACAGACAGCCGGCAGTTGACTAGGCGACTGATGGTATTGCTCATAGTACCGGTGCTGTTGAGTCTGATGGGTCTGGCAATACTCCCTGATGTTGTTCAGGCACAACCGACCGTGCCACTCAATGTGCCAGCCCTCGCCTTTTCGGTCGATTGCCGCATAGCTGACGTCGATGAGATATGGTTTGGCTATTATCAATTAGATGGCTCGATAGAGGTAAGTAGCGCAACTCGTGAGAATGGCGGTATGACCATATCGGCTGATGGTGTACCAGTGATAGTGTATCAGCAGTTGAGCTTTGATTGGGAGCGTCCATCGGCATTTCGGTTTATTTTCCGTGATGACAGTACGTTTGATCTCCAGATGGATCCAGAAGATTGGTTAGTCGATGAGGATACCGGAGCGGTCTTTTCAGGTGTTACCTGCTCTGGATAAACATAGGGAGATGTCATGATGATGTTCTGGCGGGTAAATGCAATCAGATGTATGGTTGTAGGCTTACTGCTGCTGCTGGTCGCCTGTGGCAACCAGGCCGCACCGCTGAGCGATGAAACCGCAGCAACGGCAACGGTTGCGCCGGCTGCGGAAACAAGTGACCAGACACCGGTTGTACCAGCGTCTGGACCTGAGCGCGATCCGGGCGAAGGCAACGCCGAGTCCGTGTTGCTGGCAGCGACCACGGCAATGAGCGATCTGGATGATTATCAGGCCACGATAGACCTGACGTTGCTGGGACCACAGAATGGTGAAATCAGCATGGATGTTGCCATGCTGGGGTCACCGCTGGCAGATAATGCGAATGACAGCCGTTTTCGTGGTGAAGTATCAGCTTCGAGCATCCCATCCATACCAGCAGGAAGCATTGTGGTGCTTGGACCAGCGTTTTACTGGTATCAGCCTGAAACCAATATGGTATTCACCGGCGAACAGAGCGGTTATGTCGAGTTGATGACACTCTTTCTGTCAACCCAAACCCGTGCCGCCCAACTGGCATCATCTGCCATTGCCGTTGGCAACGTGGTGGGCGAAGAGCAAGTGGGCGAGTTTAACACCATTCGGGTCGATTTTATCCCCCGACCTGGGGTTGAGGGGACGGCCGCGTTGGGTCGCAACGTGCAAGCGAGTATCTGGTTTGATCAGGAGACCAAGCTGCCAGTGCAATTGATCTATCGCAGTCATGCTGGTGGTATGGAATGGAGCATGACGAACCTGGCAATCAACAGTGGATTGGACGAATCGATCTTTACGTTTGAGCCACCGCCTGATGCACGCGTGGTCGATCTGGGGACGTTTGAAGCGATACCCGTAGAGAGCCTGGATGAGGCCAGTCGTGAAGCCGGCTTTCCTGCACCGCTCCCCACGTATCTTCCGGCAGATCTGCCGACAGAACCCAATCGCATTGTCGTGCAGAAAACACCACTGGGCAATCACATCGTAAGCAACTATACACTGACTGAACGTGGCAATGGGGATTTTCCTGGTTTTGATGATTTTACGCCTCGCAGGGTCAATGGTATCACCATCGAGGCATTTCAGACGGATACGCCGTCACGCCGTCAGCGAGCTGGGCAACGAGCAAGTCAGGTGACTGAAGAGACAATCCGCGGTGTGCCGGGGACGATTGTTGAACAACGACCGAATAGAGTACATGTTTCCTGGGATGAGAACGGGATAACCTACACAGTGGCCGGCACGGGATATGATCGCGATGAAGTGCTGCAAGTGGTTGAGGGGTTGAACCTCGATACGTAGGCATATAATGAAAGTTCGACCACAGAATTTCTATCGGAGTGCGCTTATACTGCTCTGGCTGCTGTTTGCTGCCTGTACCGCAACACCGCCGGTGGCAGCGCCGGTGCGGCAAGCAGCAGCATGCGCAGTACAAGCCAGCAGTGGCCCGCTCGCCACGGAATCGCCGCAGTATGTGCTTGACCTGAGCCGATCACCCGATTACTGTTCGGATCAGCTGGTGAAGGAACAGCTGCAAGAGGCGTTGAACTGGTATCTGGAGCAGGTCAATCAGATACGTGACCATGCCTTTCCAGTAACCATGATGGCAGACCTGGAGCGCTACTATACGGGTGATGTCCTGCACACCACGCGTGAGAGCCTCTTTCATAGCCAGCAGGCCGGACGGTTGACGCAGGCACGCTGGCAACCATTCGATGAAAACAACATCGGTAACCCACGCTGGTCGGCCGATGGTCGGCAAGCAACGATCCATGTTGACCGGATCCAGCAGTATGAACTGCTCACGACCCTGCCCGATCAGGATGATGCGATTGAACGCTTGACGGCCCATCCTTTTGAGCGCTGGTCGTTTGTGCTGGTCTATGATACTGCAGATGAGCGCTGGAAAATTATGGAAGCCAGTTCAACCATCGGATTCGATTTTTAGCGCCAGCGAAGATACATACCATGCCTTCTTATGGAAGATTACGGGTGTTGTTCCGTGATCAACTGATACAAACAGTCGAATTAACACAGCCCGATATATGCATTGGTCAGGCCAGCGCATGTGACGTGCATCTGGATAACCCCTATGTGGCATCGCAGCATGCACGGCTCTACCGGCGTGGTGCGCAGTGGATGCTGCAAAACCTGCATGCGGCGGCACCGGTACGAATGCATGGGCGTCCCGTCAGCGATGATGTTCCTCTGACCAATGGCGCCGAGTTTACGGTCGGGCCAGTGGTCATTCAAGTGACCTTGACCCCATTCGCGTCTGATCCAGCCGACGGAGATGATACGGTCAGTTTGCAAGCAGCAGCGCCGGTCTTAACCGTGAGTTACCAGCAGGTCGTGCGCGAATACCCCCTGGAACAATCAGAGATCCATCTGGGTCGGGCAAGCGAAAATGATATCGTGATCCCGGTGTCCACCGTGTCGCGTCGTCATGCGGTGTTGCAACGGCAACGCGATGGCTATGTGCTGCTTGACCGCGAGTCGCGCAATGGCCTCATTTACCATGGACAACGCGTAAAGCAACACCGGCTGGCTGATGGCGATGTGTTGCGGATCATTGATGATCTCGGCAATTTTGTCCACCTGAGCTATGCTGATGTGCATCAGCCACCGCCGGTCCAGACCGGCACGCTGCACTTCGCCGCCGACCAGCACGAACTGACCATCGGACGGGCTCAGGATAACGCGGTGTGCGTGAATCATCCCATGGTTTCGGCGCACCATGCGGTGCTCAAGCGCCAGGGTCAAGACGTGTTTGTGCTGGACCTGGGCAGTACCAATGGGACGTATGTCGGGGGACAACGGGTTGTACGTGCGCCGATCCAACCCGGCGATGTAATACAGATTGCCTGTTATCAGTTCATCTACCGCGAGGATGCCCTGGCGCCGACCGTCACATCCAATCAGGTGCGTCTGGATGCATGCAATCTGTCCGTGCAGTTTGATACCCATGTGCTCTTGAATGATGTATCCTTGTCGATCTATCCGCGAGAACTGGTCGCAGTGGTGGGCGGCAGCGGCACCGGCAAATCGACGCTACTCAATGCGCTCAGTGGCGTGCGACCCGCAACCGGGGGCACGGTGCAGATCAATGGCGATGACTATTATGCCCATTTTGCCGCGTATCGCCGCAGTCTGGGCTATGTGCCACAGGATGATACCATCCATCTGGACCTGACGGTTGAACGGAACCTGGAATATGCCGCACGCTTGCGCCTGCCAGCGGACCTTTCGGCTGCGGAAATTGCGGCACGGGTGGATCAGGTATTGACCGATGTGGATATGCAACCGCAGCGACAACAGCGGGTCGGTCGACTCTCTGGGGGACAGCGGAAGCGCGTGTCGATAGCGATGGAATTGCTGGCCCAACCAAACCTCTTTTTTCTGGATGAGCCGACGACCGGGTTAGACCCGGGCCTGGATAAGCGCATGATGTCGTTGTTACGCAGCCTGGCAGATCAGGGGCGCACGGTGGTGCTGGTGACGCATGCTACCACATATATTCAGGAGACATGCGATACGGTTGCGTTTATGGGACGCGGCGGGCGGCTCTGCTTTTATGGGCCTCTGAGCGAGGCAATGCAGTTCTTTGGGGTGCAAACATTTTCCGATATCTACACCTGCTTGGAGCATGATCCCGCCGCCTGGGAGCAACGGTTTCGTCAGTCGCCGTGCTACCAACAGTACATCACACAACGGCTCCATGCGCCGTCTCCCTGGGTCCCTCGTGGGACCCAGGGCCGGGGATGAGCGGGCAGTGGCATCGTCTCCCCTCTCCCCTTGTGGACCCAGGGCCGGGGGTGAGGGGTTGCGCGCCTACCGCGCTCCACCGCTCCAACGTACCTACTTGGAACAGGCGATGGTATGCTCCGGCAGCCGTTCAAACGTTGCCAGCAACACGCTCCCCGGTCCATACGGACCGACGTGACTCCCCTCTCCCCCTGTGGGAGAGGAGCCGGGGGTGAGGGGGAATGCAGGCTGCTGCTGCCCGACCGGCAGACGCTCGCCAGTGGTGAGATCATACAGCCCCAGCACGATATGGTAGCGACCGGGCGGCGTGCTCGCATCCAGCGGCAGCTGCAATGTGTGGGCAAATGCCTCGCCACGCTGCCAGACATCCGCCGGCAGCAGTTGATCGAGCGCCAGGTCCAACTGAGCGACCATCGTACCATCGCTGCCCACAACATGCAGAAAGAGCAACGTATGCGCTGGCGGCGTGCTAACCTGTGGTTGCAGCGTCAGCGTCAGCGTCAGCGGCGTGCAGTGGCACGGGTCCGGTGGCAGCAGCACCGGCTGGCTCAGGATCACCTGCTGGTTCAGGTTGGCCTCGCTGGTCAGGATAGCGTAGAGCGGCAGCCGGTAAATCCAGGCGTAGGTAATGCCGCGCAGGGTGATCGTCTGGCGCGGCGTGCAGGATGGATGGATATGATGAAAGTAGTGGTTATCCTTGCCGCTTTGCACCTGGTTGATATAGACCGCAAGGTAGTTGACCGTGCCCTTCTGCACATCACCCTGCCAGGCAACATCGGTTTGGAGATAGGGCCGCATAGTGGGCGGCGACCAGGTCGCCACCGCGCCATCAGCGAGGTCGGGCTGCTGGTTGAGCCAGTCGGCCACAACATCCAGGCCCTCGCCCCAGCCAATCGGCACCAGTTCAGCGGCGTGGGCGCTGCCACCAATGGCAGGGCTGTAGTAGGCCAGATAGTAGGGATGATAGCTGAGCAGCGTCCCAACCATGCCGCTTGCCAGAATGACCGCAGCCGTGCGCTGGTGCCGCCGCAGCAGCCCACGACCCAAGCCAGACCAGCCCGCATGCCGCCAGAATCTGGAGCAGCGGCACCGCCGGCAGCGCATAGCGGTCGAACTTTTTGGGCAAAATGGTCAGTGCCAGCAGCAGCAGCACGATGGCCCCAAGCAGCAGCAACAGCGGTGTGCGAACGTCGTAGGCGCGGCTTGCAGCCGCTGCTCTGAGTCCATGCACGCGAGATTGGACAGCAGCGACTCCCTTCTCCCCTTGTGGGGGAAGGGCCGGGGATGAGGGGTTTCGCGCGGCCTCCCTTCTCCCCTTGTGGGAGAAGGGCCGGGGATGAGGGGTTCGCGCGGAAATACCAGGGGAGACCGGGCCGCCGCAGCAGCAGCCAGCCCCATCAGGCCGCATCAGCACCAGGGGTGAGCCGGACCAGTCAGCGTGATGGGATAATAGAGCGGCCCCGGCGCCTCATAGATGCGTCCCTCACCCAGGATGAACGTGCCCTTCTGGGGTTGGCCGCCATTGTCAATCACTTCATTGATAACGGTACCGATAGCGTGGGCCGGGGCCACCCAGAGGGCCGGCCAGACGACCCAGACGGTCACCAGGGTAGTGCCGCCCCACAGCAGCACCAGTATGGCGAGTTGACGCCAGCCCTGCGACCAGAAACGCTCACGCTGGTGCCAGGCCCAGGCCAGCAACACCAGCCCTCCGGCGGGCAGCAGGATAGCGGCCGAGGTTTTGGTGAGCAGGGCCAGTGCCGTAGCAACGCCAGCTAGCACCACCAGCCAGCGTCGCGGGGGATGCGCGGGGGCCATTGCGGCTAAAGCAGGCCACCAGCAAGGCGAGCAGCGCAATCAACAGAAACATGGTGAGCAGCGCATCGACATGGAGCAGCCGACTAAAGGCGATCAGAAAGGGATCGGTAGCCCAGAGCAGCGCCGCCAGGGCCGCTATCAGCGTGCCGACGAGCTGGCGCAGCAGCAGAAACCCCAGCAGTATGAGCAACGACGTGGTCAGCGCCACGGGCAGCCGCATCAGTGTGAGATGCCACTCAAAGGCAGGGAGCGGGTGAATGCCCAGCTGCTGCAACAGGCCGGCGGTGCTGGCGGTGACGTTCCAGGGGTGCGCGGCGGTGGGCAGCCAGCCCATATCGTGCAGGGGTACGCTCAAGCAGCAGGCCGGCGCTGCCCAACCACATCGTTGTAACGCCGGGATGACCGGTGGGGACAGTCTCCG
>JAAURD010000175.1 GCA_012034075.1 Chloroflexaceae bacterium
CTTCGCCCTGGCCGACTGCTGTCCCCTGGCCCAATCCCACGCTCACCGTTACCACCGTGCTCGCTCCGACCAGCACGCCAGCTCCTGCGCTGCCGCCAAGCCTGACCGCAACCCCAACTGTCTTATCGCTGGCCGAGCATGACCGGCCACGCTATACCTTGCGCTTCTGGCTGGACCCGGCGCGGCAGATACTCACCGGCACCGTCAGCATCGATCTGATCAACCACACAGAAAGCACCCTGCCCGATATTGCTCTGCGGCTCTATCCCAACATTCCCGATGAGCCTGGCGCACCGGCCAATCCCCGCATGGTCGTGACCCGTGCGACCGTCAATGACTTGCCCGTCACCCCGGTCGATGCCGCCCAGGGTAGCGCTATCCTTCTGCCACTGGCAGCGCTCTGGCAACCCGATGAACCACTACAACTTGAACTGGCCTTTGAAGCAACCGTCACACCGTGGAGTGACGGCAGCTGGCCGCTGGTTTCCTACTACCCGTTGCTCGCAGTGTATCAGGATGGTGATTGGCGCCTGGATGTCACGACCTTTCCCGACCGTGTCTTCTCGGAGAGCGCCTTCTACGATGTAGCAATGACGCTGCCAGATGGGCTGGATCTCATCAGCAGCGGTCGTATCCAATCGACCCTTGTTAACGGTGATGGCACCACCACCTACACCATGGTTGCCGGACCAGTGCGGCAATTTGCACTGGTAACTGGTCAACTTGCCTGTACCGAAACCACTGTCGGTGCCATCCAGGTACGCGCTTGTCAGGCGACCCAAAATGGGCTCGATATTGCCCTGGTGGTTCAGATTGCCGCCGATGCGTTGACCGTCTTTGAACAACGCTTCGGCCCATATCCCTACGACGAACTCGACCTGCAACTGTTGCCCTATATCTTCGACGGCGGCGATGAGTTTCCGGGCCTCATCCTAGTCTACACCGATGACCTAGTCGATATGGGCACACGCTCTGCTATTGCCCATGAAGTGGCGCACCAGTGGTGGTTCGCGGTGGTTGGCAATGATATCATTCGTGAGGCCTGGCTTGATGAGTCGCTGGCCCAGTATAGCGCTATCATCTATGCCGAAGATGTGCTGGGGCCAGAGATCGCCTGGGCCGATTGGCAACGCGAAGTGCTTTCACGCTACAACGGCGCACTGGCCGATGGTGACCTGCCCATTGGTTTGCCAATTGACGCCTACCCCAATTTCTCGGTCTACTATCGCACCGTCTATGGTAAGGGCGCTGTCTTTCTGCAAACCCTCCGCCAACAGCTCGGTGATGCCGCCTTCTTTCAAGGGCTGCAAACCTACTACCAGCAGCGGCAGCATGCTGTTGCCACCGGTGCTGACCTGCAACAGGCATGGGAAACCGCCAGTGGTCAAGACCTCGATTCTTTGTTTGCTACCTGGGTCACTTCAGAATAGCAAGAGCCATGGTACAATATTGGTTATTCTGGAAGAGTGTAAAGGAGCCAAGACAAACCTATGCATTGTTATACCATGGAATCAGAACACCGAAGACAAGGAGAACCCAAAAGTATGAACCTGACATTCTCGTATGTTCGTCTACTCGTTCGTGATTTTCATGCCTGTCTCGAATTTTATCATCATGTCCTCGGCTTCGAGATTAAGCTGGTTGATGATGATACCGTGTATGCCGAATTGGAAACAGGCAAAGTCACCCTGGCCCTGTTTGGCCGCGAAGATATGGCCGAAGCCATTGGCACCGATGAAGAACTGCCCACCCATGCCGAACGGCAGGACAGCGTGACCTTGATCTTTGCCGTGGATGACGTCGATGTCGTCTTTCGCGAGATCAAAGAAAAGGGCGCCGACATCGCCGGCGAACCCGTCAACCGCCGCGAGTGGAATATTCGCACCGCTCACTTCCGCGATCCCGATGGCAACCTGGTTGAGATCAACTGTCGCCTGAAGTCATAGTCTGCACCTCTTGCCGAGGGTACAGGGGGGAGATTCCGAACGCTATCAGCGTCAGTCTCCCCCCTGCATCTGAATGTTGTTGCTACATCATCCCTATAAAGCGTGGTGTTCCGTTTATATGACGGAAAGATGCCTGCGCTCCAACGCTGATACCCGTTTTCCAACAGATGACCATGCACTGCCTATCATAAAAAGCGCCTCGATACACAAACTGCCCCGCAGAGAGCTTTTCCGTTTAAGCCTGAGCAACCGCCCCATGCGCCACTGGTCATGCGTTTGTTCTCACCTTTTCCCATATACCGAATCCGTATGCTATACTACGTATCATTACCCGGTTGTATCAGTACAAACTATCATTAGTCGTGACATGATCAGAAAGGGATACCTATGTGTAGTATCAACACCCTCACCCGTCGGCTGGCCCGTTTCAGTGGCCTGTTATTCGCCCTTATTGCCCTGCTCATGCTTGCCCCATTTGCTCAAGCTCAGGAGGACAACAGTTTTCCCTTTACCTACCAGGGTCAGTTGCTCGATGGCGAAAACCCGCTGAACGACACCTGCACCTTTACCGCCAGTCTCTGGGATGCCGCTACCGAGGGCAACCAGGTCACTGAACTGCTCATCCTGACCGATGTCGCCGTCGTGGCGGGCTATGTCGCGCTAGAACTGGATTTTGGCCTTGACCCCTTCAGCGGCGACTCGCACTACCTTGAACTCAGCGTGCAGTGCAGCAGCGATACGACTGCCACCCTGCTCGGTCGTACCTTGCTTACAGCCACGCCCCATGCCCTGTACAGCGCCCAGACACCTTGGTCCGGTATTCTCGATATGCCCGAAGGCTTTGCCGATGGCGTCGACAACGACACTCCTTACACCGCCGGTGACGGCCTGATCCTGACCGATACCACGTTTAGCATTGCTACCAATGGGGTGACCAGCACCAACCTCGCCAATGATGCCGTCGATACTGCTGCCATCCAGGACGATGCGGTGACCAACGCCGAAATTGCCGATGGGACCATTCTGCTGGCCGACTTGAACCAGAATGGCTGTACCGATGGCCAGGTCATCCAATGGGATACCACCGCCAACACCTGGACCTGTGCGAGCGTTCAGGATAGCAATACGACCTATAGCGCTGGCGATGGCTTGGACCTGAACAACGCCGTATTTAGCATTGCCACGCTCGGCGTTACCACGGCGATGCTTGCCAGCGATGCGGTAACGACCGCCAAAATCGCTACCGATGCCGTGACCGACGACGCACTGGCCGATGCCTCGGTGGATACTGCCGCCCTGCAAGTCGACGCGGTCACGACCGCCAAAATCGTCAGCGATGCGGTGACCGATGACGAACTGGCTGATGAAGCTGTCGATACTGCTGCTTTACAAGCGGGTGCCGTCACCACGGCAAAAATCACTGATGGTACCATTCTTTTGGAAGATCTGAGCCAGAATAGCTGCACCGATGGGCAGATCATCCAGTGGAACACCACCAGCAGCGCCTGGGAATGTGCTGCCATCAGCGATACTGCCTGGTCTCTCACCGGCAATGCCGGCACCACCGCCGGTACCAACTTTCTGGGCACCACCGATGATGAAGCATTGGAACTGCACCTCAACAGCAACCGTGCCTTACGTCTGGAGCCCAACGCGACCTCGCCCAATGTGGTAGGCGGCTGGAACGGCAACACCATTGGCACCGCGATTGCCGGTGGTACCATTGCTGGTGGCGGGGCGACCAGCGGCATCAACCAGGTCTTCGACAACTATGGCAGCATTGGCGGTGGCTACAACAACACCGCCGGCAGTGACGATGACGATACCAGCGGTCAGCGTTATGCCACGGTGGGCGGCGGGGACACCAACACTGCTAGCGCCGGCTGGGCCACGGTGGGCGGCGGTGACACCAACACCGCTAGCGGCGAGAATGCAACCATTGCCGGTGGCTGGGACAACACTGCTGATGGTTTCAGTGCCGCCGTCGGCGGTGGCAGCTTCAACACTGCCAGCGGCGACGAGTCAACCGTTGGCGGTGGTGATGATAACGTCGCCAGCGGTGCCGATTCTACCGTCTCGGGTGGTGATAACAACTTGGCGAGCAATGAATCGAGCACCGTGGGCGGCGGCCAGGACAATAGTGCCAGCGGTGAATTTGCCACGGTGGGCGGCGGTGACACCAACGAAGCTAGCGGTGAGTCCGCAACCATTGCGGGTGGTTGGAATAACACTGCCAGTGGGCTTGAGTCTACCATTGGCGGTGGCCAGGGCAACACCACCAGTGCCGACCGCGCCACCGTGCCCGGCGGTCGTGATGCCCTGGCCAGCCAGTATGGCCAGTGGGCCTATGCCAGTGGCAATTTTGCCACCACTGGTGATGCCCAGACCAGTATGTTTGTGCTGCGCAATGAATTTACCGCCGCAGCAACAGATGAACCGCTCTATCTCAACGGTGACGATCAAGAAATCGAGGTACCCACCGATACCACAATCACTTTCGAGGTCCTGATCAGCGCACGCCAGGATGATGGGGACTCGGCCGGCTATGAATGTCAAGGGGTTGTGGACAATGACAGTGGCACCGTTACCCTGATCTTCGATACATGCACCGAGCTCGTTGACGAGGATACAAATCTCGCTGTGAGTCTGGACGTCAACGGCACCAATCTCCAGATTCTCGTCACAAACAACGCCGAAACCACTCGCTGGGTCGCCGTCGTGCGGACTGCCGAGGTTAGTACTGAGTGATACCAAATGGCAAGCATCGATATGAGACAGAGGTTCGTGCGGTCGTCCCGACCGCTCAAGGCCGTAGGCGCGGCTTGTAGCCGCGTTCTCTTTCCAGCGCAAAAGATGTCCCCATACCGCTGCAACGCCTTCCCCGGTGCAGTCGTCTCCCACTCCGCACGTTCGCGACCAGCGTCCGACCTGCGTGCGGTCGTGCCCGACCTGCTCCCCTTTCACGGGTAGGTTTTTTGGCTTCAACGATGCCAAACCAAATGGCGTTCATCTCCATGCACATAGGGACGATTGCAGCCTCGCTTGGTAAGGGTCCCCGCGCTGCGCCCCTACCGTAGGGGCGTCAGCGTGCTGTGCCCATGGCACCCGAATTTGGTATCATACCGCATCAGAAAGCGCTCTGTCAAAAAACCTATTCCTGTAAGTCCTCATACGATTCCATGGGTCTACAAAGGGGGGAGTGTAGACGATACCATGCCCGATCTCCCCTGACATTCCCGCGTCCGACCTGCGTGCGGTCGCCCTCTCCCACAAGGGGAGAGGGGCCGGGGGTGAGGCGTTTTGCCCGCCCTCCGCCAAAGGCAATGGGTATCTTATTCCACAAATACTGATTTCCAACGACTCCAATAGAGTTGACCGAAGAAACCTGGGTGACGTCGTTCCGCTAGCACTGTATTATCCGGGAAGGGATTACGGCGGAGCGCCTTGGCCAGGATATAGGCGCCAAAGATACGGAGAGTCCCAAGAATTGGGACGATGAGAAAGGCGAGCATAACACTGTTGAAGGCAAATGCGAGTAACACACCGACCGAAACCAGGCCCATGGGAATCTGAACCGCCCGACTCATGGCGGGCAGCAAAAAGAAATAATAGGACGCCTGGGTAATAGGAACATTGAGTAGAAACACCAGCGAGGCAAATGCCCAGTTTGGAATATCGGCAAACACGGACGATGTTGACCCCAGTACCAGGCTGGGCACGAATACCACGATGTTCGAAATAAGTCCGCCGAATGATGGAATAAGCGAGATGATGCCCGTCAAGAGTGCCATGATCAAAGGAAATGGCACGCCCATCAACAGGAACTGAATATAACTGGCAACCCCCAAGACCGCGCCATAGGCGAGATTAGCCAGCAGGAAGCGTCCCCATATCACATCTAACTTCTCCATAAGCAGTCCGGCCTCACGGGCAAAACGTGGCGTGACAAAACGAGCGAGCACACCATTCGCCTTATGGAAATCGAGTTGCACAAAGAGCCCGAGCATCATACCCATGCCTAACACACTGACCAGATGCACCAGGTTATTCAGGATTGCCGCAACCAGATGCAGCACCAGTAGTGCAATCCCGCGGAATGCCCGCTCCAGATGTTCACCGCTTATGGAGAGACCGCCAAAGGAGGTTTCCAATGCCGGATCGGGTACGGGTGGCAATTGTTGTGGGTCGGGAATAGTATCGGCGACAATTGCCTGCTGAAGTGCCGCAATCTGATGGTTTGCCCAGCCGATACCCTGTAGCACAAACACAACTACCAATACCACTATCAGAAGATACAGCAGGACGGTGATCAGCGCATACCGGCCACCCACACGCTGTGCGATGGCATATGCTACGATGTCCATGAGAATAGCACTGATCAGTCCAACCAGAAGCGTTGGAAACACCGGTGTTAGTAACACAATTCCAACAAAAAGGCCAACGATCAAAAATCCGATACCGAGATAGCGTCCCGGTTCTTGCCATTGGGGGAGCAAATCAGGGGCAGGGTCTTGTACGTCAGGAGGCGATGCTTGATGAACGTCCATCATACCAGTTCCTTTCACCCGTCGAACTCATCTGCTAGCCAGACGAGCTCCTGTTTACACCTGCAGAACAACCAGCAGCGTATCATACCATCCATAGATTTCGGGTAACTGGAATATCATAGCACAATATGGATCTGCTGTCGATACGAACGGAAACACGGAATGCGATAATGAGATCTGTCTCTCTGGACACATGGTCTATAATCACCTATACTATGAGCGGATTTCTGGGAAACATCCGAGCAGCGATTATTTTCCATCAGGGTAACAGGTTGGTTCTGTTTTGGCATGCTTGAGCGATACACGACCGTAATAGCAAGGATCACACACGCTTATGCAGAAAATGTTCTTCCGTGTTCGATATATGACTATACTGGCAGTTCTTGGCGGATTGGTCGGTAGTTTCCTGATGTTTCTTATCGGAAGCTGGCACATCATCGAGGCATTTATTTTGTTTTTGGGGCTGCATGCACCAAAAATAGCTGGTAATGAAGCGGGCGAAGCAATTATCAAAGTTATTGAGGCTCTCGATAACTTTTTATTAGCTCTGGTATTACTGTATATGGCATACAGCATCTATTTCTTATTTTTACAAGACAAACAGAGCCATGAGACACGAACTGCGCTCGGTATGCCGGCGTGGATGCATGTTACCAACCTGGGTGAAATGAAAAAAGTGTTGCTAGAAGTTCTGCTGGTGCTCCTGACCGTCTTTTTTGTCAAAATAGTATTTACCGAAGAGCAAGAATTATCATGTCAATTCTGACCATACCAGCAATGGTGATCGCCATTGCTGTCAGTTTGCGCTTGGTGAAGTTTGAATGACCTGTATCAGTTCCATGGAATCCTGTCATCTCTGCGGCAGCCTGCATCCAAGATAGAGACCGAGGCGAAACGCTTATGCATTCTGCACACGTATCGTGCAACAACCGTATGCCGAACAAATCGCAACACCTCAGTGGATGTGTATTTTAGGACTATGCGGAACGAAATCGAGCAGCGATTCAACCACACCAAATCACTGGCACAATTCGTTTCATAGGTTCGCGTCTATCGGCATAACGTCACCCGTCACGATGCAATCGGGCGCGGAATACGTGGCTGACCAGGCACACATTCCAGTTCTTCCCGCGGCCACTGCCCCAGGCTTGCGGCAGCCTCATACGTTGTGTTCAGGAAGCGCAGTAATGTGGCGTCGGGGTCAGCAGCGCTGCGTACTGCCTCATACGGCAGAATAAATTCGCCCATCGTCTCGTGATAAAATGCTTCTGCAGGCTCTACATGGGCATTGGCAAAACCATCTGGGGTGGGGTACGCATACGAATAGAAGAAGGCATACTCAGCACCACTTCCGCCGGGCCAGAAACCAGCCGAACTCACCTCGTGTGAATACGCTTCCTGGGTGACGGTATCGGGGAGGGCTGGAATGCCACCCGGATGTAGCGGCGCGGTCCGACCCGAAAACCGCGTGACCGCCAGATCAAAGCTACCCCAGAACAAATGTACCGGACTGACTTTGCCAATATACCCGCTGCGGAAAGCGGTGAACATGCGCTCCATGGCAACCAGGGCTTGCCAGAATTGCCGTGCTGCTACTGGATCATAGGCTCCGGGTTCAGTCTGCTGGTGGAAGGGCACCGGGTCGGCGACTTCGTTGGGGGTGTCGTGGATAGCGGTGGCAAGCCCCAACATGGACAGGGTATCGAAAAAGCGCTCATAAAACTGTGCCACCGACATGGCTTTGAGGGGAATAGACGCCTGCTGACCATCGGTGACAACAATCATGAGTTGCTGGTCGATGAAATCGAAAACGACTTCATAGCTGTGTGGGTCGGCAGGAATGAGCGACGTGGTCAGGCCGCGTCCAGTGATATAAAACGCCGCATGCCACGAGTGGTTGAGCCACGGCGTCCAGGCGAGACGCGATTTACCGACAATTTGCAGCCACATGTGAAGATTTTTCCCCGTGGGTGCCCAACGTGCATACGATAGTTCAGGCCAATGCGTCATGAGAAATTGTTTCCTCTCTCGCTATCAATCATCCATATCATCGCGTATTCTATCGGCTCGTACATCATGAACATTGTACCATAGTCAGCTCGTACTGGTTATGTAATACCAAATTCGGGTGATCACTGGTATGCGCTTTGATCGCACGCTGTAGGGGTGTCAGCGTGCTGCGTCCCTATGCCCGCTGGCTGTACAAGCCCATCTATGTGTATAAAAAGGAACCGAATTCAGTATAAGCCGAAGCTGGTACCACGGAAAGTGCCATAAAGCATCACAGTGGCGAATAGCTGACCAGCCGAAAACCCACGTTAAAGTTACGTCCCCCTGGCTCATTGGCCTCGTTGCGGTTGGTGGTGCGCACATCATTGGCAATATCGATATGCGAACCACCACGCATGATGCGTTTCTCTGTGCCTTCAAGATAGTCATCAGTCCACTCATTGCTCAGTTCATAGGGGTAGGTTTTGATGCGCCGGGTCGCACACCATTCCCAGGCATTGCCAGCCATATCCAGCGCCCCATACGGGCTGGCACCGTCGGGATAACTCCCAACTGCCAGTGTCTGCTCAAGTCCTGTTTCAGCTGTATTTGCCAGGTCCTGACGCCACTCATTGCCCCAGGGCCAGATACGCCCTTCGCTGCCACGGGCCGCCTTTTCCCATTCGGCTTCGGTCGGCAAGCGATATTCGCGCCCCGTCTGGTCGCTCAGCCAGCGGGCATAGGCCACCGCTTCGTACCAACTCACCCCCACAACCGGCTGATCAGCGCCATTCCACTGCGGGTCATCCCAATACCACGGGCG
>JAAURD010000176.1 GCA_012034075.1 Chloroflexaceae bacterium
ACCCTACAAAGCAGGCTGAGCGTCGTACCTTCAGTCCGGTGCCAGCGTGCTTGGCGTGCGTCCGGACAACGTGCGGTCGTGCCGACCGCTGTGCGGCTACAAGCCCACCTACGTGTCTTGAGATGAACGCCATTTGGTATGAGACGTAGGTGCGGTTTGCCGCCGCTTTGCGCCTCAACGCTGCAACGCTGCAACGCTCCAAAACTTCAACGCACGGTGGTGAGTTGGATGACATCATTGCCATTGAGCACCTCTGGCATGGGCGTGCCACGGGTAAGCGGCAGACGCGCACCCGTCGCTGGATGGTAGACCCCCATCAGGACGCGATAGGGCTGACCAGCAAGGTCGGCAGGGAGCGCAATGGGCAGCGGGCTGCCAAATTGTTGGCCGGCTGCCAGGCTGGGAAGAGGCCCTCGTCAATGGGGGCATCGACCTGGGCGATGCGTTGCCCGTTGCGGTCAAGGACATGGATAAAGCTAAATTGCCCACCGGGCTGGTTGGTCTGAATATTCCAGGATGGGGTGATGGTGAGCGTGTGGCTGACCAGTGACTGGCTGAAGCCGCGCAAATGCAGGCCCGCACCAAAGACAGCATCAACTGGCTGCTGAAACGAGCGCGGGGGTTGATAGACAGTGGCATAGTCGATGCCATACATGGTGAGCTGATAGAGCGGAATGCCCTGCCGCATGGCTGCCTGAGCGCTGGCTGATTCCTGGCGTTGGGCGCCACGGCTGTAGATCACGGCGTAACTGGCAGGCGCAAGGATGCTATATTCGTTGAGATAGGTGACCGGTACGGGGACAAATGGTTCGAGCGAGCGCGGCCCCCACGATATGACCTGGCTGTGGGTCAGATCAGGACGGCTACGCAGCCATGCGCCGACACGTTCTAGCCCCTCGCCCCAACCGACGAGCAATACCTGCTGGGCCGTTTCCCCGCCACCGAGCAATGGGTTGAAATAGGCCAGGTAGTAGGGATGATAGGCGACATTGAGCAGCAGCAGCAGGCTTACCAGAGCGGCCAGCAGTGGGCACGTCAGACGGTGCAGGGGGCGTTGTTGCTGGAGCAGACGCAGTGGGGCGAGCAACCCGGCAGCAGCCAGTATGGTTAGGATCGGCCAGATGGGCAGGAGATAGCGGTCAAACTTTTTGGGCAGCAGGCTCAGCGCCAGCGTGAAGAGCAACGCGACGAGCAGCAACAGCAAGAGTGGTCGCCGTTCCGTGTGGGGTTGACGCAACGCCAGCGGCAATAGCAACAGCCCGACGAGCACCAGTGGCGTGGTGCGCCAGAGCACCACCGCCGGATAGAAGAGCCAGCCCGGGTCAGCGACGGGTTGGCCGAGAAAGTAATTGCCTGTGTGATGCGGTTGGCCGCCGTTGGAGCTGATTTCATTGAGCACCCGTTCGATGGCATCCAGTGGCGTCACCCACATGGCTGGCCAGACAAGCCATATGACCAGTGCGGCAATGAGCAGCCAGACACTGTAGCGCAGCAGGACCGAGAACGCGCGGCGCGGCCATGGGCTGACGGTGCTGGTGAAGAGCAAGAGCACCCCAGCCAGTGGCAGCAGCAGCAGCGAAGGGCCTTTGGTCAGCAGGGCCAGCCCAGCACACACTGCCGAGGCGACCAGACACCAGCGTTGGGGCAGCAAGAGCAACAGGATGCTCAATGTCATGGTTGTGGTGAGCAGGGCATCCAGGTGCAGCAGGCGGCTATGGGCAATGAGAAAGGGCGATGTAGCCCACAACAGAGCAGCGAGCAGGGCCGTTTCGGGGCGCAGGAGACGACGCAGCAAGAGGTAGCCTAGGGCGACGCCGAGACTATTGACGAGGGCCAACGGCAGGCGCAACCATGCGAGGTAGGTGCTGCTGCCTTCGTGCCAGCCGGAGCCCTCCAGACCCGTTGTGCGGGCAAAAAAGCGACCGAGCGTGCCCAACCATAAGGTGGTCACGCCGGGATGACCGGTCAGGTTGGTTTCGGCCCAGCGGTACTGATCGATAGCAGCGGCAAAATGCTGGACACGCCAGACCCAGTGAAAGCCCTCATCGAGTGTGAAGAAGTCGGCCAAGCTCAGACAGCGCGGGGCCGCCGCAAGCAAGCCCAGCGCGACAGCCACAAGCCAGATCGGGAGCGGGCGGTTGGGCATGATGTTGTTTCAATCCCCCATGGGGATAACCCGCATATCGAACCCTGGGTTAGCCCCGACCGACCGCCAGCAGATGATCAATCACACGAGCCGGGATGTCCACACCGGTGGTCTCAATGCTGTTACGAAACTCCATGGTGTAGTTCACCTCGTTGACCAGAAGCCGCCCATCACTGGTCTGGAAGAGATCGATAGCGAGAATGCCGCCACCAACCGCTTGCGCAGCGCGGAGACTCAAATCGGCCAGTTCGGGCGTCACCGGGCAGTTCGTGGCGGTGCCACCGCGTGCCGTATTGGTAATCCAGTGCGGGCTGCTGCGATAGATCGCACCAATACATGTATCACCAATCACAAAGCTGCGAATATCAAAACCAGGCTTGTCAATATACTCCTGAATATAGTAAATCGCATGCTGGTAGTTGCCCAGCACATCGCGGTGCTCAATCACTGACTCGGCGGCTTCACGGTCGTTGATTTTGCTGACCAGACGGCCCCATGAGCCAATGACCGGCTTTAAGACGACTGGATAGCCCATGTGTTCAATAGCGGTCAGGGCCATTTCGGGCGTAAAGGCCAGGACTGAACGCGGGATAGGTAGACCTGCCTGTACCAGGGCTTGGGTGGTGAGCAGTTTATCGCCACAAGTCAACGCGGTTTGATAGGCGTTGACCGTGGGAATACCGGCACCTTCAAAGATTTTGAGCATATAGAGTGCGCGGCTGTGCTGTATGCAGCGCTCAAGCACCACATCGAACGGATAGGCGTTGACCTGAATATCAAAGATGTGTTCACGATCATCGATGCGCGTGTAGGCTAGGCCGCGCCGTTCGAGTTCGGCGAGCAGCAATTTCTCTTCGGTGCGAATGCGTGAAGCAAGAACGGCGATCCGCATAACACTATTCCCCCCAGTCCTCTTCTACAGGTGGTGCCAGCACCGCAACCGGCGGATCGAGGCTGGTGACTTCCAGTTCTGCACCACATTCGGGACAGACAATGATTTCACCAACCATGGTATCATCAGGTACTTCTATTTCGGCGCCACATTCAATACAAACAATGATCATACGGATGACTCCTCAAAATAAGCGATCCAGAATTGCCTGGATGACATCGTGGGTTGTTGCTGTGCCACCAAGATCGGGTGTAAAAGGACCTTCGCGCAGGGTAGTGGCAATCGCTGCACGAAGCGATTGGGCCAGAAGATGATAGGTTAGCGTATCGGTGTGACGATGAGCCAGCCATTCAAAGAGCAGCACCAGACACCCCAGTGCCGCAAGCGGGTTGGCAATGCCCTGACCGGCGATATCGGGCGCCGCGCCATGGACTGGCTCAAAGAGGGCCTGCTGCTCACCCAGGTTGGCACTGCTGGCTAATCCTAGACCACCGCCATGAATACAGGCCACATCGGAGAGAATATCGCCAAAGAGATTGGTTGTTACTACCACATCAAAGCGTTCTGGTGAGCGAGCTATATGCATTGCGGCGGTATCTACCAGCAGTTCTTCCACGGTTACGGTGGGATACTGTTGAGCTACCTCAAGGGCAATGCTGCGAAACAGGCCATCGCTCACCCGCAGCACATTGGCTTTATGCACCAGTGTGAGCTTGCGGCGTGGGCGTTGGCTGGCAAGGGTACATGCCTGCTGCACAATGCGCTCGGTACCCCGACGGGTCACGACTCGCTCGGTAATGGCGGTATTGCCGTTGTCTTCCAGGCGTTCGCGACCGGCATAGAGGCCCTCGGTATTTTCGCGCACCACAATCAGATCGACTGGTGGTACGCCAGGGACCACCTTATAGCTGACGGTGGGGCGAATATTGGCGTAGAGATCAAGCGCACGGCGCAATGCCACAATCGGGCTGCGGTAGCCGTCAACTGGATGGCTCGGTGAGGCCACGGCGCCGAAGAGCACCGCATCGGCCTGCTGCGCAGCGCTGAGGGTTGCTTCCGGCAGGGCGGTGCCCGTCTGCTGAAAGGTATGCCAGCCAGCTTCCGCCTCGGTGATTGTCACTTCTGGCAGCATGGTCGTGAGTACGGTGCGGGCAGCGGTGATCACTTCGCCGCCAATACCGTCACCTGGAATAACACAAAGTTTCATCGTTGTTTCCTGATCGTTGATGGTCGGCCTTATCTGCTGTTGTTGCCAGCCTATGCTGGCGCTTCCCCCGGAAAACGACCGTATGTCCGATAGAAGGGGACAATCCCTCCGCTGGCCCACACCTCACGCATAAAGCCCGGTGGTGGCGGTAACTCAATCCGCTGCCCTTCGGCCGTGACAATGATGCCTTCATCGAGCAGGAGTTCGACTTCTTGCCCATCGTGCAGCACATCGGTGAGGTCGGCGGTAAAACATGGAATACCCAGGTTGAGCGCGTTGCGAAAGAAGATACGGGCGAAGAGCGGGGCAACCACGGCGCCAATCGCAACCATCTTCAATGCCAGCGGGGCGTATTCGCGTGAGCTGCCACAACCAAAGTTACGACCGGCGATCAGAATATCACCCGGTTGGACGGTTGAGGCAAATTCAGGGCGGGCCTCCACAAAGGGATATTTGCGCAGATCATCTTCGTTTTTGAGCATGTAGGGGGCATAGCGCCCTGGTACAATCTGATCGGTATTGACATCTTTGCCAAAGAGCCAGACACGAGCCATGTTACATGACCTCCTGCGGATGGGTAATATAGCCGGTAAGGGCGGTAGCGGCTGCTACTTCGGGTGAGGCGAGATAAATTTGCGCATCGGGGCTGCCCATACGGCCACGGAAGTTGCGGTTGCCGGTGAAGAGGCATACTTCATTCGGTGCGAGAACGCCCATATGGCGACCAATACAAGCACCACAGCCGGGTGTGCCAATAGTAGCTCCGGCAGCCAGCAGGGTGGTGAGTGTGCCATCGCTCGCTGCTTGCTGCAAGCCTTCGCTGCTGGCGGGCACGACGATCATGCGCACGCCGGGCGCCAGTTTGCGGCCGTTGAGAATACGGGCGGCCGCGATCATATCTTCATAGCGCCCGTTGGTGCAGGTACCCAGGTAGACAACATTGACTGCGACCTGACCGACATCACGAATATCTACGACATTATCGACAAAGTTGGGCATGCTAATCTGGGGCTCGAGTTGATCCAGGTCAATATCAATTTCCCACATGTAGCTGGCGCCGGGCTGCACACCGAGCCACGCAGGGATGCGCATCAGATGAGCGGCAGCACCGGTGGGCGGCACCAGGCCCGCTTTGGCGCCAACTTCAATCGAGAGAGTTGCCAGAGTCATGCGGTCGCCGATGCTGAGAAAATCGACGCCATGCCATTCGACCGCGGCATAGGTTGCGCCTTCGGCTCGTAGTATGCGGGCGGCGCGTAATGCCAGGTCTTTGGCGCTGACGCCGGGCCGAAAGCGCCCGCTGGCCCGCACCAGTACCGTTTCGGGGACACGCATCCATGTGCGGCCGGTTGCGACGACGAGCGCCACGTCGGTGGTGCCCATGCCGGTACCAAAGGCGCCGACACAACCATAAGCCGTGCTGTGGCTATCGCTCCCTACGATAATCATGCCGGGTTGGGCTAGGCCCTCTTCTACCAGCACCTGATGGGAGATGCCACGACCAACATCAAAGAGATGGGTGATTCCCTGCTCGGCGACCCAGCGGCGCAGGCGTGCTTGATGTTCGGCGGTCTGCACACTGGCAGCCGGCGCAACATGGTCGATGACCACCGTTACGCGGTCGCGGTCCCACACCTTCTCTGCACCGAGTTCCTGGTGCAGCACTTTGATGATGCTGGGAGAGAGGCTATCGTGCATCATAGCCAGATCAACTTGTACGGTTACCACATCACCGGCTTTCACGACCTGGCCGGCGGCATGGCTCAATATTTGCTCAGAAAGGGTCTGTGCTGCCATTCTCACTTACTCCACATATTCGAACAAGATCGTATCGATTTCATCGGCAGAGAGCGTGCCTTCATCGGCAAGTGCTTTGATCTGCGCAGTTGCGGCGCGGGCGCGTTCTTCGCTCAAAAAGATACCCAGTTCACGGGCACGCTCGGCAATCGCGTGCCAACCAGTCAGGCGATGGCCCATGGCTACGGTGCGGGTGCGCCCAAACAGCGCGGGATCGAGTGCCTCATAGCTGCGCGGGTCGGCCAGCACCGCTTTGGTATGCATGCCAGCTTTGTGTGTAAAGGCGGTGGCGCCGGTAATGTAGTTGTTAAGGGTATTTCAATACCGACCATATCGGCAATCATCTGGTCCAATTCGTGCAGCATCGCCAGGTTATAGCGAGCTACCAGTTGCGGATTGATGGCCGCCAGACGGGCGATAAAGCCACCTAGCGGGGCGATTCCGTTGCGTTCACCAATACCGAGCAACGTCACATCAATATGGGTTGCGCCAGCGGTGAGCGCACAGAAGGCATTGGCAATTGCGCAGCCGGTGTCGTTGTGACCGTGGAACTCGATATCGCAGGAGACATGTTCACGTATCCGACTTACCACTTCTATGACCTGGTGCGGTGTTGCGATACCCACCGTATCGGCCAGACCAATGCGATTGATGCCGGTGGCGGCAACCGGTTCATACACGCGCAGCAGGTCTTCTAGCGGTGTGCGAAAGGCATCTTCGCAGGAGAAGCGGATTTCGACCGGGTATTGCTGCAAAAAGTGAATGACTTCCAGGGCCTGTTCGATCAATTGCTCGAAGGATCGCCCATGGCTGACATGGCGCAATTGCTCCGAAGTAGCAAACAGCACATTCACTCCATGAGCGCCGTTTTCTACCGCAAGCCGCACATCATGGAGATGGCAGCGGGTATGGGTTAACACCCGCGCTTTCAGGCCCATGGCGGCAATGGTAGCCAGATCACGGGCACTCTGTGGCGACGCCGCCGGCGAAGTCAATTCGAGATATTCCACGCCAAAGGCATCGAGCGCACGAGCGATCTGTTGACGCTGCTCGCTGCTAAAATGGGCGGTGGCAAATTGTTCCCCTTCACGCAGGGTGGTCTCTACCAGAAAAAAACGATCAGGTACTTGCATAGGGTTCTATATCATACATGAAAAAACCGCCACACATTGCTGTCTGGTGCGACGGATGTTGCGCAAACACGCGTTCAAGCGACGCTATCCAGACGAAACGTCCGGCAGTTTGTGGCACTTGATCGGTTTATCTACGAATATTCTCATAGCATAGAGGAGTATAGCAGGTGTTCCCCATACTGTCAACTTGCTGCCCATATGCCCATAGTGTTGCCTGGGTCAATTTGGACAATAGCAAGAATTATGCTATACTTTGGTTACGATTAAAATTTCGTGCAAGTATAACAGAGTGTAAGCACAACAAAAGAACATATCGGGTATTCCATGCTGATTGTCGAAACCGCCATCACTGCAGGGGTGCTCTACGCCGGAGTACGAGCTTATCAAGAACATACGCAGAAATCCTCATTGGGGCACATGCTCGCGCATGATCGTGCTACAAACCAGCTATCCCGGCCGGTACCACATCCCCAACCAGTACCGTATCGGCAGAAAAGTCGATTACCATCGTGGTTGCGTTCGATAATCCCCAGTCAGCCACAGACGGCGCTCGATACCACAAAGCACCATGCGCCCCCGGTGCTGGAAGAACGTGAACTCAACCGCGTGCTGGCCGTCTCTACCGCTTCACTCGGCCTGATTATCGCAGGATCAGTGCTCTATGCCCCACTAACCCTGCTGAGTATCCCTGGTATTGCCTACGCATTGTACCCCTTTGTGCAACGTGGTTACTATGCAATTGTCCACGAGCGCAAGGCAAATATGGCAGTTGTGGATCTCATCGTCCTGCCAGGCATGCTCCTTGGGGGGTTCTTCTTAGCAGCCGCACTGGGCACCACACTCTTCTTCTGGAGCCGCAAGCTGCTTGCCCGAACCGAAGAACAATCACGCCAGAGTCTGGTCAATGTCTTTGGTGAACAGCCCCAGTCAGTCTGTATTTTGATCGACGGCACCGAGATTGAGATACCCTTGAAACACTCGAAGTCGGTGATACGGTGGTCGTCCATGCCGGTGAGATGATCTCGATTGACGGCACCATTGTGGCAGGCATCGCCTCTATCGATCAGCATATGCTCACTGGTGAGTCGCAACCAGCCGATAAAGAGATTGGCGACCCGGTCTTTGCGTCAACCATGGTTGTCTCGGGGCGCATTGCAATGACGGTGGAACGTGCTGGTCAGGACACCGTTGCCGCTCGCATCGGTACGATTTTGCAACAGACCGCCGATTTTAAGCTCTCCATTCAATCACGCGGCGAGCGGGTGGCCGATATTACCGCACCACCAACGCTGCTCCTGGGCGCCCTTGCGCTCCCGTTGCTGGGTGTTGAGGCGGCGCTGGCCGTGCTCTTCTCTTCGCTTGGCTACAACATGCGTATTATTGCGCCACTAAGCCTGCTCAACTATCTGCAAATTACCGCACACAGCGGTATTTTGATTAAAGATGGGCGTTCATTGGAGCTGCTGAAAAAGGTTGATACCGTTGTCTTCGATAAGACTGGTACCCTTACGCTTGAGCAACCCAACGTATGCCAGATCTACAGTTGGAACGGCTACACCGAAGAGCAATTGCTCACCTATGCCGCTGCTGCCGAATATAAGCAGACCCACCCGATTGCCCGTGCTATTCTGCAAAAAGCCCGCAACGAACAGTTATCCCTGCCCGATATTCACGATGCGCACTATGAAGTGGGCTATGGTATCAAAGTGCGAACTGAAGAGCGCCTGATCCGCGTCGGTAGCGACCGCTTTATGCAGATGGAAGGTATCCCCCTGACCCATGACGTTGCCGAGCAGGAAGCAGCCTGCCATGTCCAGGGGCATTCGCTGGTGCTTGTGGCGGTCGATGATCACCTTGCCGGCGCTATCGAACTCCAACCAACCATTCGCCCCGAAGCCCCGATGATTGTCCAGCATCTGCATGCGATGGGCATGCAAACCTATATTATCTCCGGCGATCAAGCAGAACCAACCCGCAAAATGGCCCAGCGTCTGGGCATCGATCACTATTTTGCCAACACCCTGCCCGAACACAAGGCCCAGATGATCAAGCAATTGCAAGATGAAGGGACGTTCGGTGGTGTTTTGGTGGGTGTATGGGTATTAA
>JAAURD010000177.1 GCA_012034075.1 Chloroflexaceae bacterium
GACCAGGTGCCAGTCGAGGGGGCTGCCACTGATGCGGCTCCAGCGGCCCCGGTGGCGGCTGAACCAGCGCCACCAGCCGCATCAGCTGCTCCGGAGTCACCAACCGAGGCGTTTGAAATGCCAACCCCCGTGCCAACTGGTCCTGAAGTTGCAGTTCTGCTCAGCAGCGATGTCCGCTCAGAACCGCGTGTTGCCGCCGATACGATCATCGACCAGATCAATGCCGGTGAAAACGTTACCTTGCTCGAAAAGACGCCAGATGGCGGCTGGTACCATATTCGTAACGAGCGTAGCGTTGCCGGTTGGGTAGTAGCAGGGTCACTTGATGTACCTCCAGAGATCGCCGAACAGCTACCGTTGCCGAACGAACCAACCGGCCCATCGCTGGCCGATCAATTCCAGCCTATCGGGCGCACCCCGCTAAGTGATGGCACGTGCCCCGATACCCATCCGATCAAAGGCGCTCGCAACACCCAGAACGAACCAGTCTATGTGATGCCCGATAACCCATTTTACGACCAGACCGAGTCCACCGTCTGCTTTGCCACCCAGGCTGAAGCCGAACAGGCCGGTTATCAACTCTGGCAAGAAGGAGTCGCCGAATGACAGCGCTACCGGTATTGGTCCAGAACATACAAACGGTGCCCATCGTCTATCTTGATCTGGAAACTACTGGACTGACGCCGGCAGCGGGTGACCGTGTCTGTGAAATTGCGATGTTGCGGGTCTATCAGGGGCGCGTCGAACACCAGTTTACGACCCTGATCAACCCGCAACGACTGCTCAACCCCCGTGCCGCTGAGGTCAATGGCATCTCTGCCGATATGCTGGTGGGCGCCCCAACCTTTGCGATGGTATTACCTCAGGTATTGCAATTGCTGCGTGATGCGGTGATTATTGCCCATAATGCAGCTTTCGATCAGGCGTTTCTGCTGCATGAGCTGGCGCTTTCGGGCTACCCACCACCGGCCAACCGCGTGCTCGACACCTTGAGTCTGGCCCGCCGTCTTGTGCAGGCTTCCTCGTATAGCTTGCATGCCCTGGCCGCATCGTTGCACTTGCCAGAGCCATCGCACCGCGCAATGAGCGATGTGCTCGCCTTAAAAGCACTGTTTGAATACCTCGTGCTTCTGATGGCCGAACACCAGATTGTCACCATTGAACAAGTGTTCACCTATCAGCAAGGCATCTTCACCAAAGCCGCAACCGCTGAACCGCCGCCACTGATCACCCAGGCCCTGCACGAGGGCCGCTGTCTCCGCATTGTTTATGTCTCGCGCGGCACACCTGCGGGCACCGACCGCCTGGTTCGACCGATAGAACTGATTCAGCAGAAGAACGGCCTCTTTTTACGGGCCTATTGTTATCTTCGCCATGATTTACGGATGTTTGCTCTGCACAAAATTGAATCGATGGAACTCGTCTGACTCAACCAGCCATAGGAGATTATCCCGACCCCATGCACCACCATATGTATGCCGTGCGACGCCTGCGATCAACGCTCATCCCTCTCTCATACTGGCAACAAGCACTCTATAGTCGTAAAATCGAACGGTTATCGCTCACCACCAGCGATGGCGTAACCATTGCTGCCACGCTGTTCCCCTGCCAACAACAAGACCTGCTCATTGTCTGCCATGGTTTTGGCGCCAACCAGCGCAGCATGGCGATTGTGTGGCTTGCCGAGGCCCTTGCTGGGCCATGGGATGTCCTGACCTTTGACTGGCGCGGCTTTGGGCAGAGCGGTGGACAAGCCAGCCTCGGCCTGGATGAGCAACAGGACCTGGAGACCGTGATTGCCTATGGTCGTGCCGCTGGCTATGAGCGTATCGGGCTGATTGCCGAGAGCATGGGCGGCTTGATCAGCCTGACCGCCCTGGGCAGCTGGGCCGCCAATGGCGAACCCGCCGAACACCACCGCGTTGAGCGGCTGGTATCGATTGCAGCTCCAATCAGTTATCTGTTGACTGGGCGGCTTCGTTCATTCATCGCCAGTCATGTTGCCCCACAACGATGGGCGCGCCCCCTCTCCCCGCTGGTTGGCCTTCGTCTGGGCCAGATCAAGCCGGTCTCTTCCATGGATGTCGTGCAGTACATTCAGGTGCCGACGCTGCTCATCCATGGCGATGCCGATACGGTTGTACCGGTCAAAAATGCCTATTTAATCCACGAACGTTGTCCCCATGCGACTCTGCATATCTATAAAGGCGTCGATCACAGCATCGAATATATGCGTCACAGTGTCAAAGACCGCCTGCTGGAGGATGTTCGATCCCATTTCCAAACCTGGTGACTTTTGTGAAAGGAGTGTTTTTTTGACCACATCAAATGGATTAACAACAACTACCGGACACACACCTGCTGCTGAACGGCTTTCGTTTCCGACCAAATTGGCTTTTGGGGCCGGTGACCTTGGTCAGGGCATGGTCGCAACGATCATCTCATTTTTGCAACTTCTGTTTCTCACCACCGTGGCCGGCTTGAACCCGGCTGCTGCTGGGACCATTCTGCTCATCGTGCGCCTCTGGGATGCCATCAACGATTTGCTCATTGGCTGGCTCTCCGACAAAACCCAGTCACGCCATGGTCGCCGCCGCTCATGGATTCTCTATGGCACAATACCCTTTGTGTTGACGTTCTTTTTGCTCTGGATTGTCCCGCCTTTCGATTCGACTGGTCTCTTTCTCTACTATCTGGCGGTCAATTTCCTCTTTAGTATCGCATTTACCTCGGTGAGCGTGCCCTATACCGCGCTTACCCCGGATATGACCCAGGACTACGACGAACGCACCGGCTCAATGCATTTCGGTTCGCCTTTAGCATTGGCGGCAGTCTGGTCGGCTTTATGCTGCATCAAAGCATTGTCCAGTTTTTTTGCCCCGTGCTCGAAACCTGTGACCCAGCCCAACTGCGTCAGGGCTATGTTGTGGCGGCCGGTGCACTGGCACTGATCATGATACCGGCTTTCCTCTGGTGCGTCGCAGGCACCCGCGAACGCTTTACCGCCGTTGCCGATCAAGGGCCGCGTCTCTCGCTGTTCACCCAGTTCCGCTCGGTGCTCGGCAATATCCCTTTTCGCTTTGTGATGGGCATCTTTCTCTGCTCCTGGGTCGCCCTGCAAATTACCAGTAATGTCCTGCCCTTTTATATTATCTACTGGTTGCGTCGTTCCGATCTCATAGCAACCGTGTTGCTCACGGTACAGGGATCAGCCATGCTCTGGCTCTTTATCTGGGGCATCATCAGCCGCCGTATTGGCAAAAAGGCGGTCTATCTGGCCGGTATGAGCTTCTGGGTGCTCGTGCAGGCTGGTCTCTTTCTTTTGCCGTCCGATCAGACAACCCTGGGCATTATCCTGGCTGCCATGGCCGGTGCTGGCGTAGCCACTGCCTATCTGGTGCCCTGGAGTATGATGACCGATGTAATCGAAGTCAACGAGATTCAGATTGGTCAACGGCTCGAAGGCATCAGCTATGCCATGATGATCTTCTTTCAGAAGCTCGGCATTGCGCTGAGTATTTTTCTGGTGGGCAACCTGCTCGAATGGCAAGGCTTCGATGAAACGGCGAGTGCGGCCGAGCAACCTGCATCGGCGATTATGGCGATCCGCGTGATGATTGGCCCGTTGCCGACGGTCTTGTTGATCATCGGCATGGTGTTTGCCTTTGCCTATCCGCTCACCCGTGAGCGTCATCGCAAGCTGCTCGACCGCCTGGCCGAACAACGCAGCGAATCGATAGAGCCGGCATGACGGGTTGGCATGCTGACTGGCTTACTGCCTGACAGTTTGCACACCGCGTAAGATGTGCTATACTATGCCCTGTGTGTCGGGCAGTGAGTGTGTACAGGCGAACCATTTCAAATGCGACAAGACGATACGCTTTCGGTAGATGCCTATGGACCGGCGTATTTTGCTGCCCAGATACGCAAGTCCGATGCCAAAGTGGCCTGGCAATATGGGCGTATTCTGACACTGGCAGGCGTGTCAGCGCTTTGGCAGCAGCGCGTGATCGATGTGGGGTGTGGCGCGGGTCCGGCGCTACGCTACCTGACCAACCAGGGTGCGCTGGTGCTTGGTCTCGATCACAGCCGCTATGCGCTGGAGATGGCGGCTCACCTGGCCCCTGATGCGGGCGTGGCATGCAGTGATAGCTCGGTGAGCCTGCCATGCGCTACGGCATGCGCTGATATCATCCTCTTAAGCGAACTGGTCGAGCATCTCACCGATGCCGATGCGTTGTTGCGCGAGTGTTCCCGTGTGCTCAGGCCCGGTGGGCGGATTATTGTGACGACACCCAATCTCTGGGATGTTCGGCGCTGGCTTTCGCCACTGGCGGGCAAAACCTGGAGCGCCTATACCGACGTAACCCATGTGAACCTCTATACCCCCACGCGGCTGGCACGGGCCTTGCGTGCGGCTGGCTTTGCACAAGTCCGCTGGCGCACAGGCTTAAAACCAGTCTGCTGGATTTCTTCACGGCGGCTGCGGCTGCGCTGGTTCATTCCCTATCCCCCCGCCGTCGGCAATGGCTTGTTGGCAACCGCCATCAAGGCAGCCCAATGAAACAGAACCGGCTGATCTGGGCGTTGTTGTTTGGTGGTACGCTGAGCTACGCGCTGATTTTTGCGGTTGCGGCGATTTATAAATTCCACTCCTTCTGGATGGGCTTTGACCTGGGCGTGCATGAGCAACTGATCTGGAATACCATGCATGGCCGTATTGCGGCGGTCTCGCCCTTTGGCAATACCCAATCGTACTTCGGGATTGATATTATCCTGGTCGAGGTGATGCTGACGCCACTGTATGCCCTGCTGCCACGCACCGAGACCTTGCTCGTGCTCCAGGTGGTGCTGGCCGCCAGCGGTAGCCTGCCGATCTTTCTGATTGCGCGTGACCGTTTGGGGAGCGGCTGGTATGGCCTGCTGGGGGCACTCTGTTATCTGGCAGCGTTACCGGTGCAGCACGCCATTCTGTATGAGTTCCAGATTCGCACGGTGGGAACGGTCTGCTTTCTGTGGGCTTTTCTCTTTCTGGCGCGGCGTCAGTTCTGGCCGTTTGTGCTGGCGGCCCTGCTGGCTATCTGGACACGCTCGGACGCGGGGTTGGCGCTGGCCGCGATGGGCGGCTATGCGGCGATCCAGCGCTACCGCTGGCCCTGGGTCATCACCCCGATGGTGATGGGGCTGGGCTGGCTGTGGCTGTGTGTGCGGGTGCTGATACCGGCCTTTCGCACCGATGATAGCTTTCAGTATACATTCATTTATGGCTGGCTGGGAGACACACCGCTGGAAATGCTGCAAACGCTGGTGTTGCAGCCGGGTTATGTGGCGAGCCATGTGCTCACCCCGGAGAAGCTCTGGTATCTGCTCGAGCTGTTTGGCCCGTTGCTCTTTTTGCCGCTGCTGCGACCAGATATTCTGCTGATGGCACTGCCGTCGCTCGGTTTGAATCTGCTCTCAGCGGACCGCATCCATTGGAGTATTCGCTATCACTACCAGGCGTTTGTGATTCCGTTTCTGTTGATTGCGGCAATCTATGTGATTGGTGATTGTTTGCAGCGCAACCAGCGCACGAATAGCCCTGTTGATGGCGGGAAACGTCGCTGGTATGCGAAGCTGCCAATTGGTCAGGGGTTGGCGCTGCTGTTGCTGCTCTCCGCGCTGGGGTCGCAGCTGGTGCTGCGTTCGCCGCTGATCAACCTGGCGACGCGCCGCGTGATGTTGAGCGGATAGCGGTGGCCCACGAGTTTATGCAGGCGGTGCCAGAGGATGCCGCGCTGACGGTAACCAGCGCGTTTGGCCCGCATATGGCCAAGCGACAGGAGCTGTTTTATTATCCCGGTGGCGGCTTGATCTATGCCTCAGAACTGGTCGAGCGGGGGGAGTATCTGCTGGCCGATACGTATGAGGTGCCGGCCGATTATACCGAGGATTTTGCGCAGCTGCGAGCAAGCGGGCAATGGCAGACGCTGCGTGAGGAGCATGATTTTGTCTTGCTGTGGCAGGTGCCGCGATGAATGTACTGATTGTTGGGCTGGGCGGGGTGACACGCACGTTTCGCCATTGGCCCGAACGGGTGCTGGCGCTGGGCTTGGCACGGCGGGGGCATATGGTCTGGTCGATTGGCACACGTGACCGCGAGCGTCCAGCCCTGGCCGACCGCAGCGATATCATTGATGGCGTGCTGGTGCGGCGGGTGCGTTCGGCCTACTGGCCCAATGCCGAACTGTCGGCGGCGCTGCGGGCGGGCCGCGCCCCGATATCATTCATCTGATGCATCCGCGCAATGTGCTGGCGTCTCAGGTGACCGCGTGGGCTAAACGTCAGCGCATTCCAACGGTCTATACCTGGCTGGGCCCGTTTCATGATCACTATCTGACGCCGGACCGCGATCATCCCTTTGAGGTTACCGCAACCTACCACCGACTGATTTTTGAGCGGCGGCAGCTGTGGCAGCGCCTGCTGCTTGAGCGGCGACCACGCGATATCTTGCGCAACTACCGGCTGCACTGGCCGTTGCGGGCAGCCGTATTGCTGCTGCCATGTTCGCAGTTTGAGGCCGATATCATGCGCCAGATGGGGATGACGCAGCCACAGGTGGTGGTGCCGCTGTGGGTAGACGTGCCGTGGATTGAGCAGATGGCGCATGAGCCGCCGGTACTGGACCTGCCGCGACCGTGGCTGCTCTTTGTGGGGCAGTTGACGCGCCGCAAAGGGTATGATCTGGCAATCCAGGCACTGGCCGAGGTTCTGGCAGTGCTGCCACAAGCATCGCTGCTGATCGTCTCCGGGCTGAATGAGGCCCAGCGCGAAGATGGCCTGCGGCTGGCACGCGAACTGGGGGTGGAGCGCCATGTGCATATGCTGGGGTATTGTAGCGATGCGGAGCTGATCAATCTGTACCGGGCGAGCGATGCATTGCTCTTCCCAACGCGCTATGAGGGCTTTGGCTTGCCGCTGCTGGAGGCTATGGCGGCGGGTTGCCCGATTGTGACCACTGATATACCGGTGGTGCGTGAAATTGTGCAGCACCATGAAAATGGCTTGCTGGTGCCGTATAATGACGCCGCCGCGCTGGGGCAGGCGGTGGTCGAGCTGGTGCAGCAACCAGCCTGGCGTGAGCGACTGATCGCCGGCGGCCGGCAGACATTGCAAGAACGCTACCAGGAGGACGCTTTGCTGCTGCACATTGAGGACGCTTATGAGCAGGCGTGTGATGCAAAGATGTAGGGCGCAGCACGCTGCATCGCCTACAAAGCAGGGTGGATGATGGGTATGCGGTCGATACAACCGCACGCACGCAAACGTCGTAGCATGTGGGTCGCACCTATCGTCGGGGCAAGATCGTCGGTGCGGCTGGTAGCCGCACAGCGGTCGGCACGACCGCTCGCAGGTCGGATGCATGCCACACGTGGTACGGATGCAGGTAAGTGGCAAGCATCCCCATGTTCTGTTCAATATACGCTCGGTCATACACAACGTTGGCGATAGCAGATACACCACGGAGGCACGGAGGCACGGAACGGATTAGAAATCAGCAAGCGGGGAGCGGCACACGGCACCGCTCCCGGTGTGGGTGCTGCTGACGCTTATCCCTGCTATTGTGATGCGCCGTTGGTGCCGTTGGGCAACTCAGCCAGAAAGGCATCGAGCGTTGGCGCCAGCATCATCGTCTTGAACAGGTGCTCTAATTGCTCCAAGCTGAGACCTTGCAGCCGCTGTACTACATCTGGTGATACAGGACCAAATCGTAGTTCCAGACCATCCAGCAGGGTCTTGCGTGTTCCTCTTTCAAAGCCTCTTTCTTCGCCCTCAGCGAGAAATGCTTGCTTCATCTCCTGGTAGAGCGGTGATTGTGTGATAACGGTCATATCCCACCCCATGTTCTGTTCAATATACGCTCGGTCATACACAAATATCGCCATAAAGGCCAGCACCGGTTCCATGTCGGCTAACGCCGGGTCGGCGCGGATGATCTCCAGCGCCCGATGCAGGATTTCTGGCTGATCACCGCCGCGCATCAGTGGCACATAGGCCAGCAAGAAATGCCGCTTTTGTTGCAGCACGGCGTGCGCGTCTTCTTCCCAGAGTTTGATCACACGATAGTCGCGGTGACTCGAAAGCCCCAGAAACTCCTGCTCATAGCGCTCTGGAATGACCGTTTCCGGACCGGGCGGAAACAAGTAGATCACCACCGGGTAGACCGGCAGGTGAAACTTCTCTTCGGCGAGCGCAGCGTATGCCTGCACCCGCCGTCCCATATCCGCCTCGAAGCGGAACTGGATATCAATGATAACGATAAAGGCGCCATGGAGGCTACTTTTCACTTTGATGACGATATCGGTCGCGCGTGCGACCCACTGAAAGTCGGCGGCGCCGAGGACCTCATCGACAACGAGGTGCTGGATGCTGATGAGCCAATAGACCCAGGCGAGGGGGTCTTGGCCAAAGATGCGTTTACTGCCAATGTCGGCTTCATGAGCCATAGGTTAGGTTCCTTCTGTTGATTCTTGCGTGAGCATCGTTGCTTGGAACTATTGTACCATTGTACCATGCATGGCAAGCGGTTGGAGTGCAAAGCGGGGAGCGACGATGCATCATGGAGGTACGGAGTTCATGGATAATGGATCATGTGCCAAAACGTTGCGGCTTTACGTGAGTATTTTATGTACTATAACAGTGCTTTTAAGAGTATTACTGGTACAGCAGCGTGTGAGGTTCAAAGCCCAGGCTCAGATGCAAAAGCCTCTTCGATAGCGGGCTTCCCGTCCGCACTCCATTTTGCTTGGGGATCGCCGCCCTCTCGCGCCTACCCCGTGGCCATTTTATTTTTAGGGTGGTAACACACACGTGCTTCGTTCTCTCATCGTTTATGGCAGGCTTGCTTGCATTTCGTTTGGACTGCGATCGCTTTCTGATGCGGCCCTCACCCCCAACCCCTCTCCCAAATTGGAGAGAGTAGACGATGCCAGCCTACCCCATCCATCTTTTTTTTTCGTCATCCTCTCGATGCACGTTTCCTGGTGTTACATTCAGATGCTGATGCGGTATCTGTCCTATGCCCTCGCACAAGTGAAGAGGGTTGCGCAAATGGCGTTGCAATACCCATAGGTAGAAGCGTGATTTGCAGGGGCGCAGCGCGGCTACGGCATCGAGGCGACCAAGTGCGATCAAAGCGCATACCAGTGATTACCCGAATTTGGTATGAAACGTCCATGCTCCATACTGGTCGCCACGCGTCATTGCGTTTTCGGTTGTTGGTGTGTTGCT
>JAAURD010000178.1 GCA_012034075.1 Chloroflexaceae bacterium
TTCGCCGGCATCGGCTTTGCTGGGCGTGCCATAGACATCGCCGGCGCCAATATAGTCGGCGCCATCACGTTCGGCTTGCACCGCCTGCTCGACGGTATAGGCCGACACGCCGAGCAGCAGGTCGGGGCCGATAAGCTGGCGGGCCTGGGGCGCGGGCATATCATCCTGCCCCACGTGGACGCCTTCGGCACCGAGAGCGAGGGCGACATCGACACGATCATTGACGATGAGCGGAATGTTGGCGGCGCGGGTGAGGACATGCAGTGCCTCGCCTAGGGCGAGCATATCGCGGGTGCTGGCGGTTTTATCGCGCAGCTGCACCGCGCTGGCGCCGCCCTGTATGGCTGCCCGCAGAACATCCAGCATTGTGCGGCCACGGGTAGCGGCTCTATCGGTAATGACATAGACGGCCCAGCTGATGTGCTTCTGGTTCATAGCATTTCCTACCCGTGTTATACAAAAAAACCGCCCCAGGCGGGACGGCAACACTCAGAATCATACCGGACACATGTTCTGATACCGTTTCCCTGCGCTGGCATGACCCAGATCAGGTTCGTAGGGTCGATAGGGCACTTTCCTATCCTCTCAGTCCAGTCAGCCTGGGCTCCCCTAACGGAACGTGAATATTTTGTTGATTGGCTTATTGTAACATAGTCTGGCGCAAAGCGCAAAGCGGGGAGAGCGATCTAAGCGTTGAAGCGTTGGAGCGTTGAAACGTCACCACGGAGACACGGAGGTCATGGACAATGGATAATGGGTTAAATTTTTGCGGCTTTGCGGCTTTGCGTGAGCATTTCCTGTTGCCTGCAAGGAGTGATAGACAGTGGTCTGGGTCTTTATGTTGCCTTTGTGTGCTTTTTGGTGAATCAGCTGCTACCACGCATCCCCGGTTTTTGTTCCATTTTCCTACCCTGTAGGAGCGGAGCGTGCTGCGCCCCTACAGGGTAGAAAATGGGTATTCGTGCATTCCCAATATCGTTATTCCCACTTGAGAGTGGCCGGGGTGAGGGCCTATCTGCTACGAAAGCGCAATCAATGGCGCAATGACAAGGCTCACTACACACATGAGCTTGATCAGAATATTGAGCGATGGGCCGGATGTGTCTTTCAGCGGGTCGCCTACCGTATCGCCAACGACGGTGGCTTTATGCACGGGGCTGCCTTTGCCACCAAAGGCGCCGCCTTCAACATGCTTTTTGGCGTTATCCCAGGCACCACCGGTGTTGGACATAAAGATGGCGAGCAAAACGCCGGTGACGGTGACACCTACTAGTAAGCCACCGAGCACTTCCGCGCCAAAGAGAAAGCCGACCAGCACCGGTGCAGTAACGGCAATGATACCTGGCAGCAGCATCTCTTTAATCGCCGCATTGGTGGCAATCGAAACACAGCGCGAATACTCAGCAGTGGCGTTGCCTTCCATCAGGCCGGGGATTTCGCGGAACTGACGGCGGACTTCGTCGATCATCTTGCTGGCCGCACGACCAACCGCACGGATGGTCAGCGAAGAGAAAAGGAACGGCAGCATGCCGCCAACCAGCACGCCGGCCATCACCGACGGATCCATAATGTTGATGCCGGGCAAGCGCACTACTGCGGTAAACGCGGCAAACAGCGCAATCGCCGTGAGCGCCGCCGAACCAATAGCAAATCCCTTGCCGATAGCAGCAGTGGTGTTGCCCACCGCATCAAGCCGGTCGGTGCGCTGGCGTACTTCGGGGTCAAGATGACCCATTTCGGCAATGCCGCCGGCATTATCGGCAATCGGGCCATAGGCATCTACTGCCAGCTGAATGCCGGTGGTAGAGAGCATACCCAGCGCAGCAATAGCAATCCCATAGAGATGCGCCTGTTGATACGCAACCACCAGGGCTACCGCAATCACTACAACTGGCAGGGCTGTGGACATCATACCGATGCTGAGGCCAGCGATAATGTTGGTTGCTACACCGGCCTGAGATTCATGGGCAATCTCATGCACAGGGCGGCTGCCTTCGGCGGTGTAGTACTCGGTGATCAGGCCAATCGCAATACCGGCGACGAGACCGGTGACGGTTGCCAGGAAGATGCCCATGGCCGAGTAGAGCGTGCTCTCATCGCCAAACAGGGCAAAGGGTTCGTTTGGTATGAGCCACATAATCAAGCCGAACGACGCCACAATCATCAAAGCACCGGCACTCAACGTGCCTGTATTCAATGCGGTCTGGGGATTACCGCCTTCTTTGGTGCGGACAAAAACGTGCCGATGATTGAGGCCAGAATACCGGCACAGGCCAGGAAGAGCGGCAAAATCACCGCATTGTAGCCACCGATGAAGGGTGCCCAGGTTACTCCAATGACCATGGCGCCAATAATCGACCCGACGTAGGACTCAAAGAGGTCGGCGCCCATACCGGCAACATCACCAACGTTATCGCCAACATTGTCGGCAATCACAGCGGGGTTGCGTGGGTCATCTTCGGGGATGCCCGCCTCGACCTTGCCCACCAGGTCGGCGCCAACATCGGCCGCTTTGGTATAGATACCACCACGACGCGGGCGAAGAGCGCAATCGAACTGGCGCCTAACGAGAAGCCAGCGAGAATGGTCAGAACGCGTTTTGTCTCTACCAACATAGGGTCTTGCAAGTTGGCAGGAACAGAGGTGAGATCAATGCCAAAGAGCGCTAGATAGAGCAAAAACAGACCAGAGAGACCCAGAATACCCAGGCCCACTACCGACATACCCATGACGGAGCCACCAACAAACGCAACTCCAAGGGCCTTTGCCAGGCCAGTGCGAGCGGCTGAGGCTGTGCGCACATTGGCTAGCGTGGCTACGCGCATACCGACGAACCCAGAAAGGGCCGAACACCCTGCACCAACGACAAACGAAAGCGCAACTAATGCATGGCTTTCGTTGGATGATGCATTTGAAATACCCAGTAGCAATGCTACGATACCGACAAAGATTGCCAAAACACCATATTCGCGTGACATAAAAGCCATCGCACCCTGGCGAATATAACCAGCAATCTCTTTCATCCGTTCAGTACCAAAGTCCTGACGTGCAATCCAGTTTGACGCAAACAACGCGTAAAAAAGCGCAATAACGCCAAAAGAAGGGACTAACCGAAGGAAAAGGGCACTCATCTTTGAACCTCCTCGACTATGAGTCGCTATTCAACTGTTTCATCACTGAAGATATTGTATTATACACATGCCCTGTTACATTATTGTAACAATTTGGCAAAAAGGTCTATCAGGAAAACCCTGAGTCATGCCAGGAAAAAGCACTGAATAAAAGACCCCCTGACATTTGTCAGGGGGTTTCACGAAAATCAATGAAGGGTAATCTTATTGGAGGAGACAGGTCACACGCGTTTTCTATTGATACCGCAGGATATCGTGGTTTTTTTCACAATAATTGCACGATTAGGTATCAATCTCGAAACTTGGTACATGATAAGCCCATCGTATTTGTTGGTCTCAACCTAGGGGGCAGAAACCTTGTACACAGCTTTAGGCGCAAGCCATAAACGTTATGACGCATACGTTAAGCATGCGGTACGTGGACAGCGAGACTGGTTGCAGGAAGGGTTTCGTTCCTGCTTATGTGAGATCCATATCGGCGCGATCGCGCGATAGCATGGAGTTCTGACGCATATCGGTAACGGCCTGACGAATGCGGCGACCGCTGAGATCATAGCGGGCAGCGAGATACATACCGTAGGCAATGACCAGGACACCCAGGGAGAGAACGACACGAATAAGCAGCTCTTGCATGATGAAACCTCCTCTACGAGTTTTGACATCCAACTTTGTTATCGAATTGTGAAGAATACTATACAATCACGAGTTACAGGTTCGTAACAAAGATGAATGGTACAACACCATTATTTAGTGGTTGTATGATAACCAAATATGTAGTAAGATGATATCAGGGATTCCCTGAGGTGTCAAGCGGAAAACCCTGATTTTTGGCTCATCTTGTTGATGAAATCGGCCTGTTTTTTGATTGCGAGATGGAAGAGTGGTGCCCCGTGGGCTGGTGCAACGGTGGTGATTCATCTTCACCACGGTCTTAACGAAGTGGTGGTTTCTCTACTGTCTGCTCGAAAAAGCCAGCGTCTTTGCGTTTTTTCGTTACGAAGCGCTATCGTCAAGTGGTTGGCTATGGGAGGAACGACTATGCCATCATCAGTCTGTTCTCGCTGTGGGGCACGACTGCGTTATCGTCAGCGGGGCGGCCTGTGTCGTAAGTGCGCCGCCCATCAGGGCATCGAGCGAATGTCTTCGTGGCAACAGGAGTTGCAAGCGGGCAGTCTGGTGCTCTATTTTGTAGCGGTGGTGTTGTTAACGGCGATTATTTTTGTGCTGGTCGATTTGATCTGGCCGGGTCATCGTGTGGTTGCGTCGATTCCGTCGCTGATTATTTTGCTGCTGGGGGTGCGCTGGATCTGGTTGTCGTGGCGGGTGTAGGCATTACCTGGGAGCGCAGACATCCTACCTGCGCACGGGACGACCGCGTCTCGACGATACCCTTCTCCCTTTGTGGAAAAAGGGATGAGCAGTAGTTACTCTGTAGGGACGTAGCACACAGTACACTGTACCAATACAGGGCAGGTAAATGGGATAAGGGTTGGGTATGAGGAATGGGGTACGGTTGGGACGACCGCACCCATAGGAGTTACCGCTTGGTTGTCTTTTTGGTGCTGAGCTGCCCTGAGCCTGTTGAGGCTGGCTTGCTCAGTACGGACCAGGCAAACGCAGCAAGAAACACCAGTACTGCAATCCCAATGCTGATGCCAAACGACTGGCCCGGTTGGCGTAGCGAGCCAATGATTGGCGCCACGATCAGGCTGATCAGCGCAATCCCTTTGATCAGCGCAATCACGACTTCGCTGGCGGGGCGCTGAAAGGCCCGACCGACGGCAGCACTTAGCACCACTGCACGATGCGCACTGGAGTTTTTGCCGCCTATATTGCCATCCTCGATATAGCTTAGTGCCTGCTCCCAGGTGCTCCCTGCTGCGGTCTGGTTCAGTGCCAGCAGCAAGCCGGCTACCACGAGACCGCCCAGCATACCGCCGAGTGACTCAAGTCCAAACAAGAAATCGACCAGCAACGGTACGGCCACCGCGAGCGACAGTAACACGATCAGGACAGGCATGGTAGCGCTTGTACTGTTGCGTAGGGCAAGGGTGGCATCGGCGGGCAGTTTGGCTTGCTCTGTTGTCGGTTTCCCTTCGGCTTCAGCCGCTTTGCTCGCTTGTGGGTCGCGTGCGGTGGGTTGGGCTATGCTGGCCGCTACTCTGGGCAGTGCTGCCAGGGCCAACGATATGATCAACATGGGCAGAGCTGCGCCAATAAACAGACCCACCAGGACGAGCGGCGCAAAAATGCTACTATTGAACAGTTCTGGCACATCACCTCCTGTCTGGTTGGCCCAAAACGAGAGATACGATGCTCCAAGTAGCGCAATTAATGCACTTCCAGCGGCGAGCATGCTGACACTGCGGCTACTGACGCTGATGGTTTTGCCGACGAATGTCAGGTCATCGATCACGTTGCGCGGGTTCTTTTCGAGCGCGGTGAGATCGCCAATGGCTGCCCCGCCCTCGGCAATGGATGGCAGGGCCTGCATGCCACTGAGCATACCACCCAGCATCAGCAGACCAATGGCACTCAGGGCAATGCCATAGCCTATTGAGAGAAAGTGCGTTGCAGGTGGTTCATTGCCATAGATAGATGCTGATGAGAGAACTAGCGCGGCAAGCAGCAGGAGGTTCCACATGCCTGCCTCGGCGCCATTGGCGCTGCCCATTAGGATGCTGGGGGCGCCCCATGAGCCGAAAAGCGACTGACCAGTTTGACCGGCTGGGCGCTGCTGGAGGTAAAGTATTCGCTGATCTTGATTGCCAGTAATGCGAGCACCACACCGGTAAAGACGGCACAGAAAGGCCGCCAGTCGAAGACTGCAGCATCTGGGCGGCGCACAATGATATATGAAATGCCCAGGGCAGCCACCAGGGCAAGTGCCGCGCCAATATACAGCCCCCGGTTGATCGCGGCACGGGCATTGCGTTTGCGTTCATCGGTTCGTATAAGCAGTGTGCCAATAATAGTTGCGACTATACCGATGGCCCTCAGCACCAGTGGAAACAGCACAAACGAAAAGGCATAGAGACCATCACCTGTCGCCCCACTGGCTATGTCGGCAAGCATCAACCCCGGGATCAGCGCAGCGACCAGGGCAATCTCCATGGTGCCAAACAAATCGGCCGCCACTGCGGCGACGCGGCTAGCACTACGCTGCACTAGTCCGGCCACTGTGACGGGGTGCTGCAAACCGGCTGATCCTGACACCCCTGGTTCATCGGTAGGAAAGAGGGCAGTATCGGCAGCACTGGCGCCAATCCCACTGCTCACCGCTAGCCAGATTGCGACCAGCACGCCACCCAGGGCAAAGCTCAAGAGGATATCGACACTGACAGCGCCATACACCAGCACTATCGCGGTGCTGACCAGCAATCCCAGACCGGCCGTCAGCAGGCCGCTGCTACTGCCGGGGCGATAGGCCACTTGTAACGCCTGGGGGTAGCCTTTGCGGGCAGCGGGAATCAGCGCCATATTGGCTTGAGCGCTTGCGCCCAGCCCGAGCCATGCGATGAGCAACACACTGCCTGCGCCGATCAGTAGCGCTCCGGCACGCCCGATGGCGACCCAGGTCTGGGCCTCGGCTGTACTGCCAAACTGCTGCACCGCTGCTGCCCCCGGTGCTGCTAGCAAGGCACTGGCAGCCATGAGGACAGCGCCACCCAGCACGGCTACGGCCAGCATGCCCCGACCAGCGGCAAGATAGACCTGCGTTCCTGAAACCAGCGTGGCCCCGGCCGCCGCAATCTCGTCTGCGGCTTTATGCTGCACCTGACGCCAGAGCCAGAAACCATACCCAATGCTGATCAGCGCAATAAGGAGTACCGCCCAGATCAGATTGGCTTCAATCGGAGTGAATCCTTCCATGATCATGCTGTTCTCTTCTCTCCCTTGTTCTCAGTGGGTGTTATGACATGCCCGTAAGAATCAGCTTTGGGGCGCAGCATCCTGCGCCCCAGGTCTCGCTCTCTGTGATACCAACAATACCAAGATCAGGGTGTGGTGATGCCGCGAATAGCCATGGGCAGCACGGTGATACTGTTTTCGCCAAAGGTGTCCAGGTCGACTTGATTAATGGCGCCGGGCGGAATAAGGTTGCCCCGATGGCAGGTATAGCAGCCTGGCATGGCATAATAGTTTTCATTAAAGACACCAAAGTGCTGGCGATCAATTACAAATGATGCTGGTTCTTCGGGTTGCGGTACGGTACCCGATGTGCCCCAATTTCCCTGCATCCAGTTGGTCATGTTCAGCATAACGCCAGTTGTCGGATGTTGCAAGACGTAAGACCGGTCGGGGTCAATCGCAGGTGTATCAACCCAGGTCTGGTTGAGTTCGCCAATAGCGGGATTCTGTCGCAGGTGCGCCTCATTTTCTGCGCTCACGGCCGGCATAGCTTTGGGTGAGCCATAATGGCAGGTGGCACACTGTACATAATTGCCCTTCCATTCGGGAATTTGCGAGATATATTCTTTGTTGATATTGCTGTTGAGAATCAGCATACTCAGCGCTGCCGCTTTTTGCGGGTAGGTATAGGCGGCAAAGTTGCTGAGGTCGTGGCAATATTGGCAACTCACCCCCAGCGCCCCGGAGATATGGATCATATATTGCCAGATTTGTTCCGTATTGAGTTCGGTGAGTATGCGTACCGAAGGCTGTGTTTCCGGAAATTGATTGGCATACTCCTGGCCCGCCTGAACCGCTTCAGTCCAGGCTACCGCGCCTAGCCAGGGTTCACGCCCTTCGAGGTTGTTGGGTCCAGCGTCCGAAATAATCTTTAAGCCATCGCTCGTACTAAAGCTCACAATGTCCATACTCGTATCGCTCTCAGCGCCGAACATTTGTGCGGTGCCCCAGAAGATGCTCGGTGCCAGCACCAACACCAACAGCAACACCACCATAACAACCAGGACGATTGTTGCGATCACACTGACACGCAGGGTTTTGTTTGTTCCGATTCCTGAAGACATAGCTCTGTACCCATCGTCTTTCTGCCTGTCATTCATTGACAGATCAATATTCCTATAATGTACATGTTTTTGTTTATGATACCATTCTGAGTTACAGTGCAATTTCCTGTTTGTCTGTTTGATCGTTTACGCCTGTCGGTTTAGTTATGGTTCAGGCTATGCTATAATTGGGGTAACGCTGATGGACGCCATTGTTGCGGTGAGGAGATGGGAGGACCGATGTCACAACCCGAGAGCGAATACACAGCAGTACTGCTTGAGCGTCTGCAAAAAGAACAACAACAACTGCACCTGGCTGGCTATGAAGCCCAGATTGTCTGGCAAGACGATGGCGCAACCCTATCACTTGATCTCTTTGCTGGAAATCAGCAGTATACTGTTAGCTGGCAGTGCTCGTTGGCCTTTCCCACGCAGGCACCGCGCCTGACGATATTGCAGCAAGGACGCGATCCGTTTGGCACGCTGCGTCAGCACCAGGTGCAAGTGATGGTACCTCCACTAAACCATTGGAACGCTCGTATGCGTTGCTCGACCTGGTTCGCGATGAAATTGAGCCACGCTTGCAGGATGGCAACTATACCCGTATTCTCGATAGTGATGCGGCCAGTGCCGAAACGGCGGTGTCTGCGGCACCACCCACGATACCACCCATGCCAATACCAACACCAACACCTCTTCCACCAGAGCCGCAAATACCCACGCTACCAACCGCCAGTGCCCCTCGCCCTGCTCCGTCCAGTGAGCCGTCCGGCATTCCCTTTGCCGTCTGGGCGCTGGTGATTCTGGTTGTGCTAGTGCTTATCGCGGCGGCAATAGTGTTTGGTCTCGGTATCTCATTTTAGGTGCTGGCAAAAGTCGATCATCAAGGGGTTGATCAGGTCTGGGCGTTCAGCTGCCATCAAGTGGCTCGCATCGACAACTACCGCCTGTGCTTGAGGAACATCTTGCACACGGGATCGGGCGACCTCCGAGTTGCCCACCAGGCGGTCATACTGCCCAAAGACAAACAGGACGGGCACTCTTTGGCAATTGATACCAAATTCGGGTAATCACTGGTATGCGCTTTGATCGCACTTGGAGCGCCTGATTTGCAGGGGCGCAGCGCGCTGCGCCCCCTGCAAATCAGGATATAAGCTCTCCTATGGGCATTG
>JAAURD010000179.1 GCA_012034075.1 Chloroflexaceae bacterium
GTCAGCGAGACGCTCGACTGGGCACGTGCGCTGGTTGAGCTTAATGCTGCCAGTCTGGACCGCCAGACGATTAACAACACGCTCAGTGTGCTGCTCAAATATGAGAGTGATTTGCAACGCGCCCGCCGTGCGATGCAGCCGACTGGTCGCAGCCGTAGCGAGTTGCCTGAGTAGGCCGATGGCAATCAGCCTGCAAGAACAGACGATTGTCGAGACCGATAGTCAGCTGATTGTGCGCTACCGTCCCTGGACGGTCTGGATCCTGGCTGCCTGGTTTGGTCTGGGTGGCCTGATCCTGATCCTGGTCTTTCAGTTTTCATCCTGGCCGATAATGCTGCTCTCGGGCGGTAGTCTGCTGATTCTGGTCTTGACCAAGGCCGAAAGCTGGACCTTTGATCGACCACATGGGCAGCTGCTGATGCAAACCTGGAATGTGCTGGGCCGCCGTACCAGCACCATCCCGCTCGATCAGATTCGCGAGGTCAGGGCCGAGGCGGTGAGCAGCGGGCGGCGGGCGGCAGCGAGCCAGCGGCTGAGTCTGGTGCTGGCATCGGACAGCTATCTCTATCTGAGTGGCAGTTATCAACGTGATGATCCCACGCTGCAGGACCATGTGCGGCGTATTCGGACGTTCCTGCAGCAGTCATAAGCAGAAAGCGAGAACCCCATGGACCGTCGTATGATCGAATTTATCGAGGGGCTGCGTTCGGCCGGCGTTCGCATCAGTGTGGCCGAAAGCGTGGATGCTTTGCGTGCGCTGGAGGCTGCCGGTATTGACAACCGCCAGACCGTGCGTGCGGCGATGCAGGCCACTTTGATAAAGGACCCGCAGAGCATTGAAGTCTTTCAACGGCTCTTTCCGTTTTACTTTGGCAGCGATCAGCCGCCGATGCAGCAACCTGGCGGTGATGGCAATCTGACTCCCGAAGAACAACAGCAACTAGAGCAGGCCCTGCAGCAGATGCTTCAGAATCTGCAACCGCATGAATTGGGGCAGCTGATGCAATCGATGATGAGCGGTCAGCGCATGTCCAACGAAGAGTTGCGTGAGATGCTGAACCAACTGGCGCCGCCGCATATGACCCATCCCTACTATCAATCCTGGATGGCGCGGCGGGCAATGCGCCAGTTGCAGTTTCAACGGCTCGAACAACTGCTCCAGATACTGTTGGAACAGCTGCGCGATGCCGGCATGGATGAGAACAGCCTGCAAGCCATTGAACAGGCCGCACGCAGCAACCAGCAGGCCCTGGCGGAACAGATTGAGCAGCAGGTCGGTCAGCAGATGCTGGAAATGGCCCAGGGCCAACAACCGCGGCCGCCATCCATTGATGATGTGATGGATCGGCCCTTTGAGCGCCTTAGCGAACAGGAGGCCCAGGAGATGCGTAGCACGGTGATGCGTCTGGCCGCGCAACTTCGTTCACGTGCGGCCCTGCGCCAGCGCCGCGCCAAATCCGGCCAGCTCGATGCCAAATCGACGATCCGTGCAAACCTGCGTTTTGGTGGTGTGCCGATCAACGTGCGTCACCGCCGGCGCCATCTCAAACCCAAAATTACCGTAATCTGTGACCTCAGCTACTCCATGCGCCCGGTCGCGAGCTTTACCCTGCTGCTGATCTATGCGCTGCAAGACCAGGTGAGCCGCACGCGCTCATTTGCCTTTATTGATGACCTCGAAGATATCAGCATGGACTTTGCCCAATCGCGACCGGACCAGGCGATTGATACGATCCAGGAGCGCATTCGACCGCCCGGTTCCTACGCTACTGATCTGGGTAACAGCCTTCAGACGCTGACCTGCGACTACTTTGATTGTGTCGATCAGCGCACCACCGTGCTCTTTCTGGGCGATGGGCGCAACAACCATCGCGACCCCAACCTGGTTGCATTTCGCGCCATCAAACAGCGTGCCCGCAGTGTGATCTGGTTCAACCCTGAGCCGCCGCACATGTGGGGAATGTATGACCCCGGTAGTCTGAACAGCGATATGCTGGAATACGCCAACTACTGCGATGCCGTGCATCATGTCAGCAACCTGCGCCAGCTGATCGCCGCTATCGACACGCTCTTTGCACGACGCTAACCGCGACACCAATCGTCCTTTGGATGAATCTCATACGCCATTCACGGTGATCACTGGTATGCGCTTTGATCGAACGCGGAGCGCCTGCTTGCAGCCGCTTTGCGCTTCAACGCTTCCAAGCCGCACCGACGTCTCATACCAAATTCGGGTGATCACTGGTATGCGCTTTGATCGAACACGGAGCGCCTGCTTTGTAGGGGCGCAGCGGGGGTCCCCTTACGCCGCGAGGGCGCAAGCCGCGCCTATGTCTCATACCGATTAACCGAATTTGGTATCAGGTCTTGTTGGCGACCGATCCCCATGGAGCGCGGACGTCCCGCCGCATGCCGGCAGGATCCATGCGCTCCAACGCCGAAACCGTGCAAAAACCTCGCAAAAATCTGTGCAAGCTATTGACAAGACAGAAATAAGATAGTATAATGCCATTAAATTGAATATATCTCTGGATGCCCTGGGATAGCGGTAAAGTGTTGAGTGTCTGGTGTTCTCCGAAAGCAGGTAGGTGTTGCACAACCGCAACCCGGGGCAGTCCCTTTTTCTTTCAAAAACGAAAGCGAGGTCATCGCATGAAACAGATTTCACCAAAAATACTGCTTTTTCTCATTGCATTTATCAATATGGTCGGTGTTGGCATTATTTTGCCGCTTTTGCCCTACTATGTAAAAATCATTGAACAGTCAGGCAACCCATTGCTGGCCGATAACCGTGCTTTTGTTGTTGGGGCGCTTACCGCCTCCTACGCGTTGATGCAGTTTCTCTTTGTGCCGGTGCTCGGCGCCCTCTCCGACCGCGTTGGGCGGCGGCCGGTCTTGCTGGTCTCCTTACTGGGCACAGCGTTCTCGTATATACTGCTTGCTATGGCCGATAGCTTTCTCTTCCTGGGGATTGAAGTAGTGCTGATTGTGCTGTTCACCGCCCGCATTCTGGATGGCATTACCGGCGGCACGATTTCCACTATTCAAGCCTATATTGCCGATACAACGACGCCAGAGGAGCGCTCCAAAGGGATGGGCCTGATTGGCGCAGCGTTTGGCCTTGGCTTTATGCTGGGTCCGGCCATAGGCGGTCTCTTCAGCACCATCAGCCTGCAGGCGCCGGCGCTGGTGGCTGCTGGAGTATCGTTTGCGGGCGTGATCGCCGGTTACTTCTTACTGCCCGAATCGCTTGCACCCGCACAGCGCACGCAGATACCGGTTGCCAAGATGAATCCGCTCAATCAGTTTCGCGGCCTCATTGCCAATCGCTCGCTCAACGTGTTCATTGGCGGCATGTTTCTGTTCTATCTGGCTTTCTCCGGCATGCAGAGCAACTTTGCGGTCTTCACTGATGTGCAGTTTGGCTTTACCCCGCTGGATAACGCGCTGGTCTTTGCGCTGGTTGGTCTGGTCACCGTTATCGTGCAGGGCGTGTTGATTGGCAAGCTCATCCCGCGCTTTGGCGAGGCCCGCCTGGCAGTCACCGGCCTGGCGCTGACGAGCCTGTGGTTTGCGCTTATTCCCATGGTTACCAGCGGCTGGATGCTCTACCCCTTGCTGATGCTGCTGGCGCTGAGCAGCGGTATCGCCACGCCATCCATCACCGGGCTTATTTCGCAGCGTGCGCCAGCCGACCAGCAGGGCCGTGTGCTCGGCAGCACCAACGCGCTGGTGAGCCTGACGATGGTGCTGGGGCCGCTGTATGCTGGGTTCATCTTCGATGTGTTGGGAGCCAGTGCGACCCTATATCAGCGGGTACCCTGCTCATGGGGTTGCGGTGGTGCTGATGGGCGCAACGCTGTTGCCGCAGATGGTTGGCGCTCAGCGCAATACACCAAAGCCGTCGGGTATACCGATGAACCACGCCCGTCTGGACCAACCATCGTAGCCCTGTTCTGCCCCTCACCACCGCCATTCTTCCATCTACCTGCTCTGTAGGGCGCACAGTACGCTGCGTCCCTACAGAGCAGGATGTGAGCATCCGGGAACGCAGGCATCTTGCCTGCATGCCCGCTGATTCCCTCCTCACGTTCGCCCAAAATCGGGTATACTAACCTCTGGTAGTTCTGGTTGCAAGAATACCGTCATACGTCATAAAGAGATTGCATTGTATAGAGGAGTATTGAGGAACATGTACATGGAAGAAACAACCTTACGGGCACCCCAAATGCCCTGTCTCAACGAACCTGCTCCCGACTTTTCAGCCAACACCACCCACGGCCCCAAAAAACTTTCAGATTATCGTGGCAAATGGGTTATTCTCTTCTCGCACCCGGCTGACTTCACCCCCGTTTGCACCACCGAATTTATCGCCTTTGCCAACTATTATGAGAAGTTCCAGGCCATCAACTGCGAGCTGATCGGGCTATCGATTGACAGCAACTTTGCCCATCTGGCCTGGATCCGCAACATTCAAGCCAACTTTGGCGTCAACATTCCTTTTCCCATTATCGAAGACATCTCCATGCAAGTTGCCTACGCCTACGGCATGATTCAACCCGGTGCCAGCAACACATCAGCTGTTCGGGCAACATTTGTGATTGACGATAAGGGCATCTTGCGAGCCATGGTCTACTACCCGATGACCAATGGTCGCTCGATTGCGGAGTTTGTGCGGCTTGTTCAGGCCCTTCAGACCAGCGATGCACATCAAATCGCCACGCCCGAAAACTGGCAACCAGGCGATAAAGTTATCGTACCACCGCCCAAAACCGCCGAAGAAGCCGAAGCCCGCGTCAATGAAGGGTATGAATGTGTAGACTGGTACTTCTGCAAAAAGGCATTATAATCTCTCTAACCGAGAGAACGGCGTTTATTGTTCACGCAAAGGCGCAAAGAGGCAATAGAGATCCGGGTCGGTGGTATCAATGTGTTCTGATGGACGGTACATCGTTACGTTGTTTGCAGGAGCATGCCCATGACCGACGAACAGGCTGCACTCCAGCGTCAGATAGCCGAACTTGAGGCACAGGTGGCGGCGCTGAGCCGCCAAGCAGAGCAAGCACCAGCTGCCATAGCTGGTCGTGATACCATCTCGGCCGGTGGCCATGTGGTACAGGCTGGCCGTGATTATGCGGCTGGCACGATTGCCCATAGCACCATTGTCCAGTTTTTTGGTGCGATGGCTCACAACGAAACAACACAGCTCAAGCCAATGCTTGAGCACTACCTGCGGACGCTGATTGCCCAACATGGCAGCGTCCGCTTTGCCAAGCTGCTTGAGCACGAACAGACAGGACGCGGCGAGAACGCTGCACCGACCCTGCCCCTGCGAAGCGTTTATACCTCGCTCACCACCGATCATCGCTTCCCCATACCCAACAGCGATTTTGCTGATCTCCCTATCGAAACCATTCTGAAGCAGATGGACCGCACGGCGCCGCACAAGGTGTTGCCGGATCAGGTGTGTTTGCCGCTGTTGCAGGCCCCCATGCATCTGGCGATCAATATTCCCGGCGGCCCGCTCAATGAATCGTGGCGCACCGTGCGGGCGCAGCTTGCAGAGTATAACGACATGCCCTGGACTGAGACCCCGGCAGGCTGCTGGTACCGCCCCGAACTGGCCGTTGATGCCATCCTGAACCAGCCGCGGCTGGTGCTGCTGGGCAGCCCCGGCTCAGGCAAGTCCACCGTGCTGCGCTACCTCGCTATTTCGCTGGCCGAAGACCTGCTGCAAGGCCGGACCGCTCTACCCGTGCCCATTTTTTATCAACTGGGCCGCCTTGCGCCATACCTCAACGACAACGCCGACACCGACGCCGATGCTGGGATTCTCTTCGATGCGCTGTTGCGTTCGGTCACCGGCATTGCACATCTGCGTGAGAGCTTGCGCTCTTCGCTGCTGGTCAGCTGGTGCCAGGGCGGGGTGCTGCTCTGTCTCGATGGTCTGGATGAAGTTTCGAGCCAGCCGGTAGCCACGCGGCAGGGTCTGCTTAGCCCACGTGAACGCATTGCTGCTGCGCTGCGTCTTCTAGCGCAGCAAGCGGTGGCGATCCATATGGTGGTCACCTGTCGCACTCGCCCATACGACCAGGAAGAGCGCTGGCAACTGCGCGAACCGTGGGTAGTACGCACCCTGGAGCCATTCAGTATGGGCCAGGTCCGCCATTTTGTGCCTTCGTGGTATCAGCAGACCTGTTTACCGCCAAATGCTCGCTATACTTCGTTTCATGCACTGCAACGGGGCGATCGGTTGCTGGCAAAACTCGAGCAGCGCCGCGAATTGCAGATCCTGGTCAGTTCGCCGCTCTTGCTCACCATGCTGGTGCTGCTCGACTATAATCGCCAGCAAATTCCCGAACAACGCGCTGAAGTGTATGAAGCGCTGGTGGTGCTGCTGCTTGACCGCTGGGAAGGCGTGCGTTCATCCGACCAGGATCAGCGACCGCTGACGCTGGCCGAACGGCTCGATTTGCCGGGGCTGTTGCTGCCAGAGCTGCGCCCGGTTATCCATGAAATTGCGTTTCAGGCGCATCAGGAAGGGGAAGACGGTCGTGGTATACTCTCTGAAGCGCTGATGAATAAAACCCTGGATACGTTTTTTGCTGCCAAAATCAATCCGGTCAATCCGGCCCGTGTGCCCCGTTCCGAGCGTGCCCGTCGTAGCGAGGCCCTGATCGAGATCCTGAGCGCGGAGACCGGCCTGATACAGGACGAGGGCGATGAGCGCTATGTCCTGCCCCATCTCACGTTTGAGGAGTATCTCGCCGCCTGTTATCTCGCCGGCAGTGAGTCGATAGAACTGGCCTATACGCTCTGGTGCGAATCACCCGACCGCTGGCGTGAAGTCTTGCTGTTGCTAATGGGTCGCCTGCGCCAGCAGGAAAAATATCTGATGGCTTCGGCCTGGTTGCGCCAGCTGGCAACACGCGAATATACCGCTATGGTTGCCCCTGGTGAGGAAAATGAGCCACATGTCTGGTACCGCGAGGAGCAACGCGGTACCGCTCGCACGATCATCAAGCGTGCCGAACAGTGGCAGTACGATGCGCTGTTTGCACTGCAATGTTATGCCGAACTGGGCCGCCGCGAACGTCTGGCGGGTCGTGCGTTTGACCTGCAACGCTTTGAGACGGACCTGCATACGGCGCTGCTCGCGTTGATTGAGCAACCGGTCACGGCTATGCGTCTGAACCAGCGGATTGAGGCGGCTCAGGGTCTGGGGACGCTGGGTGATCCACGTTACCCGGTGATCTTGCAGCAGTGGCTGGATACGTTGCAGCAGCGCAATCGCCTATTTGGACGACCAGCCAGTTACTGGTGTTATGTGCCGGCGGGGCGCTATCGCATAGGTGGTTGGGAGGCACAAGGCGCGGCGGTCGATATTGAGCTTGCCGAATTTTGGATCGCCCGCTACCCCATCACCGTGGCGCAGTACGAGCAGTTCATGGCTGATGGTGGTTATGCCGAAGACGGCCGCGCCTGGTGGTCAGCCCGTGGCTGGCAATGGAAAGAACAGGAGCAGCGCATTGCCCCTTACCAGTGGCAATGCAATGGCTACGATGGTCCGAACCAGCCGCTCATTGGTATCTCATGGTATGAGGCGATGGCCTTTGGCAACTGGATCCAGTCGCGCTTGCAGGAGCACTTGCCCAATGGCTATACCCTGCGTCTGCCCACTGAGGCTGAATGGGAGGCCGCTGCCGCCTATGCTGGTGATACCAGCGGTCATTGTCGCACCTACCCCTGGGGTGACACGCCGCAACCAACGCCAGAGCATGCGATGTATGATGAGAGCAAAATCGGTCACCCTGCTCCGGTGGGGATTTGCTGGCAGGGCGCGGCTGCCTGCGGTGCGCTTGATCTGGCAGGCAATATCTGGGAATGGTGCTGTAGTCCGTATGAACATTATCCCGCAATTAGTCATCAGATAAGCACTGATGGTCTAAAAAATGAACGCCGAGCACTCAAAGGTGGCTCATGGCTAGACAATATCACCTACGTGCGCTGTGCCGCACGCTACTGGTTCCCGCTGGTGGACCTGGGCCACGGCGGCAATGGCCTGCGCCTGGTACTCGCGCCGGCGAGATAAGGCGACGCCATAACACTCCCTTTTCTCCGTTGTGGCAGAATGGTCGGGGATGGAGAACATTGGACGCTCTCCCTTTGCTCCGTTGTGGAAGCAGGTCTGGTGATGAGCACCAACTAAACAAGAAAGGATCCTTATGCTATCGTGGGAACAGATTCAGACCCATTGCCTTGCCCAGAAGTGCGCCGCCGAAGACTTCCCCTTTGGCGATGACGTCCCCGTCTATAAAGTGAAGGGGAAAATGTTTGCGCTGGTAGCCGCCAGTCCAAACCTGCGCATAACCCTCAAGTGCGACCCATACAAAGCAGAGATGCTGCGTGACATGTATCCCGCAGTGCAGGCGGGCTACCATATGAACAAACGCCACTGGAACACCATCACAATTGACGGCTCGATAGCCGACGACGAGCTGCTAGCGATGATTGATGACTCATACCAGCTGGTGGTAAAGGGCTTGAAGCAGGCGGAACGTGAGCAGCTATGAGCTGACGCTCCCGCCTGGTTGCTCGTGCATATCTGCTAAAAACTCCTCCGTGTGGCGGGGCGGTAAGCCACACCTACGTGCGTGTACAGTGGACAACTGCACCTGCATGTGTTCTGTCCTGTTTAGTCTCAATTGTGTATTAGTATACCCCGTCATGCCAAATCCAGGTGATCACTGATATGCGCTTTGCAACACGTAGCGACTAGTTGCCGCTTTGCGTGCGTCGTTACAAGCCGCACAGCGGTCGGCACGACCGCACGCTGTCCGGACGCACGCCAAGCACGCACGTATCAGAGGAGGTACGACGCCCAGCCTGCTTTGTACGGGCCCCGCGCTGCGCCCCGTCGTTGGGCGCAGCACGCTGCGCCCCTACAGCGCTCTATCAAAGCGCATACCAGTGATCACCCGAATGTGGTATGATACGGAATTAGTCTATCGCGTATCGCTAACCAAATTTGGTATGATCTGTATCTCTACAGGGCAGGACTCTTCAGGGGGGTACGTTCGGGAACACAATCGCCTTACCTGCATGTATGCAGGACGATTGCGATCCAGCGCTGCCTTAGTTGTTGTTGTTGAGGTTCTGAGGATCGATGCCCAGGGCACGCAA
>JAAURD010000180.1 GCA_012034075.1 Chloroflexaceae bacterium
CCGCCATACAGCACCGCAATGCGGCTGCCCATCGTCATTGCTTCGGTCTGGTCGTGGGTCACATAGATGAACGTCGTTCTGAGGCGCTGGTGCTAGTTTGCTGATTTCAGTCCGCGTCTGCACCCGCAGTTGAGCATCCAGATTGGAGAGCGGCTCATCCATCAAGAAGACCGATGGCTTGCGCACAATCGCCCGGCCCAGCGCGACCCGCTGCCGTTGCCCACCGGAGAGCGCCCTGGGTTTGCGCTGGAGCAGATGCTCAATATCCAGAATGCGGGCCGCTTCACGTATCTGCTGATCAATGTGTTTTCGGGCTTCGTTGCGCTGGCGCAACGCAAACAGATCACGTATGCGTTGCGCCAGTGGGCGGCTAGCATCTTTGCGCAGACGCAGCGAAAAGGCCATATTGTCATACACCGTCATATGAGGGTAGAGCGCGTAGCTCTGAAAGACCATGGCAATATCGCGATCTTTGGGGTGCAGCTGATTGACCTCGCGCTGATTGATCAGAATGCGCCCGGCGCTCACCTCTTCCAGCCCCGCCAGACAGCGCAGCACGGTCGATTTGCCGCAGCCGGATGGCCCCACCAGCACCAGAAACTCCTGATCCTGGATCGTAAAATGCAGGTCGTTTAAGACGGTTACATCGCCAAAGCGCTTAGAGACATGCTCAAACGTAATACTCGCCATAGGGTCGTTCGGCTCCTTTGTATGCATGCAAGAGGCTCAACCATACGTCGTGCCTCCGTACCTCCGTGGTGTATCACCGCTCGTCAAACTGGTGTGTGTTTGTTCGGTGTCTTCCTATGGTATCATAAAACACGGTAGCGATACACTGCATGACAGAGCAAAAAAGGGGGTATGATGATTGATCGCCATATGACTCATCTTGATGGCAAGCCGGTGGAAAATTGGTATCCGGGCAAACCGTTGCACAGCCCGGCAACCCTGGCTTATCGGCTACGGCTGGAAGCAGAAGAGGCCAAAGCGGGGATGCATTGGGTCGATAAACTGGCATGTTTGCTGGATACACCAGCAGTGACACAGATCAGCGCCCTGGTGGTGGGGAACTGGCTACCAGAGCCAGAAACGGGGACGTATGAAGATGCACGCTTGATGCTTGAGGCGTTGGTGGTAGCAAGCGACCGGTTGCGCGGGCTGACCACGCTCTTTCTCGGTGATATGATTCCGGCGGAATGTGCGATCACGGCGATTCCGCAGAGCGATGTTTCAGCGCTGTTGCAGGCATACCCAGGACTGCGCTGGCTGGGCCTGCGTGGCGGCCATGGCCTGAGCCTGGGAAATACGCTGCACCATGAGGGTTTGAACGCGTTGACGATACAGAGCGGCGGCTTAGCTGCACGGGTAGTCCAGGAGATCACCGCCGGGCATGCGCCGGCCCTGGAGCATCTGGAAATCTGGACTGGCGCAGCAGAACGGGGCAGTACGGTGACGATTGATGATCTGGCGCCGATCTTCTTTCGGTGTCCCTTTCCGCGCCTGCGGTCACTCGCAATCCGCAATAGCGCAATAAGTGATGAAATTGCCTTTGCCATGGCCCATGCACCCTTGCTGGAGCAGCTCAGCGTGCTCGATCTATCGCTGGGCACGTTGAGCGATATTGGCGCCGCTGCGCTGATCGAAAGCCCGGCGATCCATCAGCTCCAAAAGCTCATAATCAATCATCACTTCTGCTCGCCGGGCGTTGTTGCCGAACTCCAACAGCTCGGTATTGTAGTAGAAGCGGACGATGCCCAGGAGGAAGATATACATAACAATCGCGTGGATGGCCGGTTTATCGCAACACTCCAGCAATATGTACCTGTATAACCTGGCAGATTATGGAGCGCGGTCGTCCCGAGCGCATACCCCTCATCCCCGGCCCTTCTCCCACAAGGGGAGAAAGGTGGATGCGCCTATCAGAAAGGAATACAGCAAATATGGATGAAATCGGGTTTATCGAAGTGATCGACCAGATCAAGCGCGAGTTAATCGATGGCTATGTGCAGCAACAGTCAACATCACCGCCGATGTTTGTGATGGATCGCATTGAAATCGAAATGGCGGTGAAAGTAGCGCGTGCCAGCGATGGCAGCGCCAAACTGACCGTGCTTGGGGTTGCCGAGGTGGGCGGCGGTCAGTCGGAAGAGCGTGAGCGCGGGCATGTCGTGCGGGTATCGCTCACGCCGCTGTTGCCGCAGCAGGATATCTTAGCGCAGTGGCTAGAAGACCCGGTGCTGCGGGCAAAGCTGGCGCCCTACTTACGGCGGGTGCTCACGCGGGATGAGCCGTTATTGGGAGAACCAGAGTGATGACTTCGTTCTGGTATAAGCCCTTTATTGTATCACGGTGCCCTGACCCGCAAGCGCCTGGGAGACACTCTGGTGACGACGGGCATCGCCCAGAATGACGCGACCGACGCCCTGTTCCAGGGCCTCGCTAGCACCGAGCACCTTCTTTTTCATGCGGCCTTCAGCATAGGGCAGATAGGCTTCGATATCGGTGCGCGAATCTGGGGGATCAGGCTGGCTTCATCGGGAAAGGATTGCAGCAGGCCCGGCACATTCGAGAGCAGCAGCAGCGTATCGGCTCGCAGGGCCACCGCAATGGCCGCCGCGGCGCGGTCGCCATCAACATTGAGCGCTTCGCCCTGATCGCTGCCGGCCAGTGGTGCGACGACCGGCAAATAGCCCTGCTCCAGCAACAGCTGAAGCAAGGGCGCATTGACCTGCTCGACCGTACCGGTCCAGTCATCGCGCAGCACTTTTTGCCGCCCCTGCTCAATAATACGGATGGTCGCCTTGCGTTTGCCATGGAGCAGCTGGCCATCAATGCCGCTTAGGCCCAGCGCATTGACCTGGCGTTGTTGCAGGCGTTCGACCAGGCTTTTGTTGGCACTGCCGCAGTAGACCATCATAAAGATTTCGAGTGTGCGGCGGTCGGTGTAGCGGCTGGTATAGCCGCTGGGCGAAGTAACAAAGCGCGGTGGATGACCCAGCTGGGTAGCAACCTGGTTGGTTTCGTGGGAACCGCCATGCACCAGTACCAGGCGCTGTCCATTGCGCCACAACGTCGCAATATCATCACACAGGGCATCATAGTCGATGCCTTCGCTGCCGCCAACTTTTACAACCAGCATAGGGAAAGGGATATCCTTGTGACAATTAAATCGGGTGCAGTCCGGGGAACGTCAGACCAGCCGTTTCAGCAAAGCCACACATCAGGTTCATGCATTGCACAGCACTGCCAGCGGCACCCTTCATCAGATTGTCGATAGCGCAAATGCTGACGATGCGCCCGGTCTGCTCATCCAGGGCAAAACCAATATCGGCGAAGTTGCTGCCAGCCAGCAACTTGGGTTCGGGAAAGCGGTGAATACCGCTGCGTTCTTTGACCAGGCGCAGAAAGGGCTGCTCTTTGACGAAGGTGCGATAGGCCGGCCAGAGCTCTTTTTCGGTGAGCGGGCGGGCCGCAAACGCATGCACGGTTGCCAGCGCCCCACGCACCAGTTCTACAGATGTAATGGAGAGATGGACATTGGTTAGACCGGTGACCTGATTGACTTCGGCGGTATGGCGGTGGCCGGTTGGCGCAAACGAACGCACGACACCGGCGCGTTCGGGGTGATGGCTGCTGTCGCTGGGTTCCGCGCCGCCTTCGGATGAGCCAACTTTGATATCGACAATCACCGGCTGTTCGCGATCGATGAGATCGGCCTGCACCAGCGGCAACAGCGCCAGATTAGTCACCGTAGCATTGCAGCCGACACCGCTGGCATAGCTCGCATCACGCAGTTGATCGCGGTAGGCTTCGGGCAGGCCATACACAAAGCGCTCCAGCCAGCCGGGCGATGGGTGCGCGGCGCCATACCAGCGCTGGTAGGCATTGGTATCGTTCAGGCGAAAATCGGCGCTGCAATCAATAATACGCGGTGCAAGGGCAGCATAGCGCTCGATAGTCGCGGCTGCCTCGCCGTGGGGTAGCGCCAGAAAGAGCAGATCGCAAGGTTCCAGTTGATCGGGATGCGAAAATTGCAGCCGGGCCGACCCACCGGCCGCCGCGCCCGGTCGCAGATTGGGATGGACTTGATGGATATAGCGTCCGGTGGCACGCCGGCTGGTCGCCTGGGCTATGGTGACGTGTGGATGGCCGGAGAGCAAACGCAAAAGCTCACCGCCAACATAGCCCGAAGCGCCAACAATGCTCACCCGAATCGCTGCCGATTCTGTGTGTTGTTCCAACCGGTCTGCCTCTCACTTCCTACTTGGGCGTTGCGTCGGTGGGGGTAATCACCTCGGCGCCACACTGCCCACAGAAGATCGTATCGATGTGGTAACGCTTGCGCAAAAACTTATCGGCCGACTGCTTAAAGAGCAGATGCAGCAGCAGGTCTTTATGCGTTTTCACAAAGCTCCAGGGCCGGACGTCCTCAAGGATCGGGTGCAGATAGGAAGCGGGACGATATTTCAATGGTTCTTCTCCAGCTCCCAGCACCTTTTCGACAATTTCGGGGTTGACGGGGCCGGGTGTGCGACCAAATTCACCCTTGAGGATCATCTTAAATTCATCCGTGACCACCTGGTAGCGCTCATTGCCCATAACATTGAAGGTTGCCTGGGTGCCGACAATCTGGCTGGTAGGCGTAACCAATGGCACATAACCAGCATCACGGCGCACGATGGGCACTTCATCCAGGATTTTTTCCATCAGATCGAGGCGACCCTGACCTTTCAGCTGGTTGTGCAGGTTGGAATACATGCCACCAGGTATCTGGGCCTCAAAAATCTTGTCGTCATACTGGGGATAGCCCAGCGAGAGCAGCAAATCGCGCATGATCGGAATGGCCTGCTCGATCTTTTCCTTTTCACTGGTAGCCACCAGATCGATAATCTGGTTGACTTTGGCGCGGTCTACATCGTTATAATGCACACGGCGATAGTATTTGCCATAGTGCGGGATGCTATCTTTGAGCTCATCAAAAACGTCAAAGAGTTTTTCCTGGGCACGTAAAATCAATTCCTTGTCGAGACCATGGTCAAGTCCCATCTCTTCAGCAAAGACGATCAGCACTTCTATCGGCGGATGCGATGTACCACCGGCAAAAGGCGTAATCGCAGTATCCATATAGTCGATACCCTGATGCATGGCAATCACCGTATTGAGGGTTGCCACACCGGTAGTGGTATGTGAATGCAGGATGATGGGTAGGGAGACCTGAGCTTTGAGCTTTTGAAAGAGTTCGAGCGCATCGGTTGGATAGAGCAGACCCGCCATATCTTTAATGGCAATCTGGTCAGCGCCATCAGCTTGGAAGCGGCGAGCCAAGTCAACAAAATAATCGGTCGTATGGACCGGACTTGTGGTATAGGAGAGCGCTGCTTCGGCGACACCGCCATAGGCTTTGGTGGCAAGCATCGCGGTTTGCAGGTTGCGTGGGTCGTTGAGCGCATCAAAGATACGCATAATGCCTACACCAGATTCGACCGCCTGACGGGTAAACGCGACGACGAGATCATCAGGGTAAGGTTGGTAGGCAAAGAGGTTCTGACCACGCAAGAGCGCACGAATTTTGTGGCCACCGCCCAGGGTCTCACAAAACGTTTCCAGGCGTTCCCATGGGTCTTCATTCAAAAAGCGCACACAGCTATCGAGGGTTGCGCCACCCCAGAGTTCCAATGCGGCAAAGCCAGCATCGTCTACCATTTTGAGCACACGCATGGCCTGTTCAGTGGTCATTCTGGTGGCCGCAAGGCTCTGATGGCCATCACGCAATGTGACATCAATGAAGTTCAGTTTTCTTGTCACTCTTCATACACCTTTCCAGGTAGGTTGAATCTTGCTGACACGGAGTTGCACCAGACATAGTATACCAATAGACGTCAGACGGTGCAAATAACCGGCGCCAGCAGCATTGTTTGGTCCTTGTCGTATGGGATCAGTTTGTGGTATACTATAAGGGTGTGTGCTGCTGCAGACACAGAGGTTTTGTATTGCTTTGAAATGGTTGAGGAATTGATCGATCTTATGGCTTATCGTATGCATCGTATGAAGCGGCGCCGCGGGAAAGAGTGTGAATTTACCGAGCAGGGCATTACTCCCGATTATAAAGACGTCAAACGCTTGCAGAAGTATCTCACGCCACAAGGGAAAATCTTGCCGCGCCGGCGCACGGGTGTCAGTGCCAAGATGCAACGGCGACTGGCAACGGCGATTAAACGTGCGCGTCATCTCGCCTGTTACCCGCAGATTCTACCCACATGCGAGTCTAAAGCGAAACGGAACGTGAGACCTGGCTGTGGATACTATTGGCCCGCCAATGCCGATTGCGATTGACCCGGAAGCATGGGTGAACGCCGTGCAGTTGGCCTGGCAATCAGCGGGATATCGCCTGACCAGACCGCGTGTACGGGTGTTACAAGTCATCGCCGGGTACCGTGCCCCTTTTAGTGTGGAACAGCTGTATGCCGATTTGCACCAGCAGTATCCATCACCTGGTCGGGCCACGGTCTACCGCACGGTTGAGCAACTCTTCCATGAACGCTGGGTCACGCGTATCCATTCGGGTAGCTCAGATTCGAGCTATACGCTCAGTTGGCCGGGTCATCTGCACCATCTTATCTGTACATCGTGTGGGAAGGTCATGGTGTTTCATGGATGTTCGCTCGAAAACCTGATTGTCCAGCTGGCGCATCAGACCCATTTTGTGATTGAGGACCATCTGCTCGAGGTGTATGGTTGCTGTGCCGATTGCCAGACAGCGGTAACACCCGAGAATGCATCCGCGTTATCATCATAATATGCTGCTACCGCGCTGCATGATCTGTTCGGTCAGTGCAGGTAAGATATCATTGACCCGCCCGCGCAACCAGATGTCGGCGAGCAGGGTCTGGGTGTGCTCTTCGTCAGAGATGGCAATGACATGGGCACCGGCGCGTTTGGCAATCAGGGGCAGCGCAGCGGCCGGTGCAACATCCGCAGATGCACCGATAGAGAAGAACACATGGGCCTGTTCGGCGGCATGATAGGCGAGACGGAGCAAATGCTGTGGTAGACCTTCACCCATCCAGATAACATCAGGGCGAAGCATGCCGCCACAAAGCGCACATGGTGGCGGAATTTCACCATCTTCGTCCCAGGATCGCGCATATTCACCGCAATCAAAACAGCGTTTGCGGTTAATATTCCCATGCAGTTCAATGATCTCGCGGCTACCCGCACGCCAGTGCAGGCCATCGATATTCTGGGTCATCAGCAAAAACTGGTCGTAGTATTGTTCCAGATCGACCAGGGCATAATGCGCTGGACCAGGGATATATCGGCCATAATGCGTTCGCGGTGGGCATACCAGTTCCAGACCCGGCGCGGATGCCGCAAGAATGCTTGCGGTGTCGCCAGTTCGGTCACATCATAGTTGGCCCATGGCAGTCTGGGTCTGGCGAAAGGTGGGAACGCCGGTCTCAATCGCCAGGTCTGTTCCAGTCAGGAGAGCGACACGGGTCGCTGTTCGCAAACGTTCAAGTGTTTGAATATCAAGTGAAAAGGTCACGTGTTTGTTGTTATCTTTGTGTTGTTCGCGTTAACAGTGCTACAAAATTGCTACGAAAAAACCGGCTTCGGCCTGTTGATGGCGCCGTCTGGTACCACCTCTGGCTCTGATGGCACATGGTGTATCCGCTGCATCACTGCATCATACCAGATGCTTTTGAGAAGGGCAAACAGCCGCAGTGTCGAGCGCTCTGGAGGGGATATACCGCGGCGGCCCTGGTTGGGGCGGTTTTGCTTTGCACCGACCGAAACTGTTGCTATTGGGCACTATCAGGGGCTGTGGCCCGGTGATCTCTGCCAGGTTCTGAGCCAAAGTTGCTCACATCGTCTTGCTCATGATATGCTACAATATCTAAGGCTTAGCCCCATTGTATACCAGAGGAGGCCAAGAGGATGAATAAACAGACCATTCGAGATATCGACTGGAGTGGAAAACGGGCTCTGGTGCGGGTCGATTTTAACGTACCGCTTGATAAAGACGGCAATATTACCGATGACACACGTATTCGTGCTTCGCTGCCAACTATTCGGTATTTGCTGGAAAATGGCGCCAGTGTGGTGCTGATGTCGCATCTTGGACGACCCAAGAAAAAAGTCGTTGAGTCGATGCGACTGCGACCAGCCGCTGAGCGCCTGTTTGAGCTATTGCCGGAAGCCCAGGAAGTGAAAAAGACGGAAGTGACGACCGGACCGGCCGCAGAGGCGGCAGCTGAATCACTGAAACCAGGCCAGGTGTTGCTGCTGGAGAACACACGCTTTGATCCCCGTGAAGAGGCCAACGATCCGGAAATGGCCCAGGAGTTGGCAAAACTGGGTGATGTTTTTGTGAACGATGCCTTTGGTTCCGCGCATCGAGCACATGCCAGTACGGAAGGGGTCGCACATCATCTGCCGGCAGTGGCCGGATTTTTAATGGAAGCCGAACTCAATGCGTTGATGGGTGCGCTGGAACATCCACAACAACCCTTTGTCACCATTATTGGTGGCGCCAAAATTAGTGACAAAATTGGCGTCATCGAAAATCTGTTGCCCAAAGTCAATGCATTGATCATTGGTGGCGGTATGGCAAACACCTTTTTGCTGGCACAAGGGTATGCGTTGGGCGACTCACTGGTGGAAACCGAGAGTCTCGATCTTGCCCGCTCGCTCATTGAGAAAGCCAGTGCAGCCAACGTCAAGCTCTTGCTGCCCACGGATGCGGTGATTGCCGATGCCTTTAGCGCAGATGCCCAGCAACAGGTGGTTGCGGTGGATAGTGTGCCCGATGGCTGGCGCATTCTGGATATTGGTCCCGAGACAATCAAACTGTATCAGGAAGCCCTGGAAGGGGCCAAACTGGTTATCTGGAACGGTCCTATGGGTGTGTTTGAAATGGAACCTTTTGCCAAAGGGACACGTTCTATTGCACAGGTGCTGGCCGATGCTGCATCGACCAATGCCATGACGATTGTTGGTGGCGGTGACTCGGTAGCGGCAGTGGAACAGGCTGGTCTGGCCGACAAAATCAGCCATATTAGCACCGGTGGTGGCGCTTCACTCGAACTTTTAGAGGGCAAGGTATTGCCTGGTGTCGCCATTTTGCGCGATAAATAAGAAAACGTCCGCGCTCCCTTCTCCCCTTGTGGGAGAA
>JAAURD010000011.1 GCA_012034075.1 Chloroflexaceae bacterium
CGACATGGTTTAAGTATTTACACGAAACCCCAAACCAGGAGCATCCCATGCCACACGCACTCCCCCCCCCTCCCCCACTCCCCCGAACGCGCTCGAACCCCATATCGACCAGCAGACGATGGAAATTCACTACGGCAAGCATCACAAGGCGTATGTCGATAACCTGAACAAGGCGCTGGAAGCGTATCCCGATTGCAGGGCACAGCGTCGAACAACTGCTGGCGAACAATCTGGCCGCCGTGCCGTCCGTGGTGTTCGGCCTGCTGGCGCTGGGGCCGTACCTACGCATTGGTGGGCTGAATACTGCGGAGCAGAGCTGGCCGGTGCCATTGCCCTATCTGCTCTTTCGTGAATTGCCCTTTATGGATATTCATCGCATCCCCAGCCGCTTTGTATCGATGGTGACGCTGGCGCTGGCGGTGCTGGTGGGGTTGGCGCTGGCATGGCTGTGGGAAGCGGGCAGACGGCATCGGCTGGCCCTGCGCTGGCGCTGGGTCGTGCTGGTGGTGCTGACAGCGGGCATGCTGTTTGAGTACTGGCCGCGACCATTTACCCTGACACCGATCGGGAGCGAGCAGATTCCGCCGGTCTATCGTGCATGGGCCAGCGAAGGTCCGGGCGGCCCGATCCTGGAAGTGCCGGACCTCGACTATCTCTCGATGTTTTATCAAACCCACCATAGACGACCGACTACTGCTGGCAATATTTCGCGTCCCAGGGGGCATGTCTGGCGGCGTATGCGCCTGATGGATCCGATGATCCGGGTTATGGCCACATGGGATGATATGGGCGTCGATCAGAGTCCGGCCGCAATCCGTTCGGCATTGCGCTGCCAGGGCATCGAGCAGGTGGTCTTTTATCAGCAAGCGGTCGGGCAGGTCACCCGCAAACGGATTGACGCGGTTGAGGCGTATGTCTTTGGCGATATCGCGCCGGACTATGCCGACGAAGCAACGCATGTGTATACGGTGGAACTAGAGCGACCGGCCCAGCCCTACTGGACGCATGATCCCAATGAGTGGTATGAGCTTGACCTGGTTGGCGATGGTCAGACGCCCGGACGCTGGGCCGTGGGCGGGGATGGCTCGCTGCTGATTGTGCCGTGTGGACAGGAGCAGGTGGCGGCCCGCTTTGCCGTTGCGGGGATTGGCGGTGACCGCACGTTGGAGGTCTTGCTGAATGATCAACTGCTTACCACGATGGCCTTGCGGGAGGGCTGGATTCGCCAGGTGCAGCTGTTGCTGCCGTTGCAGCCCGGTACAAATCGCCTGCGCTTGCGCAGCATCGAGCCGCCAACCACCGCGGCAGACCGGGGGCAGCGCGATGACCCACGCGAACTGAGCTTTAACCTGTCGCAGGTGTCTATCGAGGTGGCGGGGACGCCATAACGACTAGTTGCGAACGTACTGGAGAGATTGCCAATGCGTCACTGTTCGATGGTACATGTTCGGCCTATTTTGCGGTATGATGTGTAGGAGCAATGCAGCGTAGCACGTGGTTGGGCGATGACAGCATGCGACTACGGTGCAGAGACAGCGCTATCGGTAGTGGCGCAGCACGTTGCGCCGAACGCTGGTTCCCAGTGGGAACAGGAGCCGGCGAACAGAACATCCATTGGAGTGAGCATTGAGCACAGAAGGAAAGCAAGCGTGAAAGTGACATTGATTGGCAAACTGGGCAAAGTTATTGAGCGGCAGGGGTTTGTGATAACCACGATGCAATATACGGGGCCGTTGCCAAACCTGCCCAAGGGCGTGCCACAACCAGACCCGCTGCCACCGACAACGTATGTCATCTATATTGGGCAGCGGCAATGGCGGCGGATTAAAGCGGCCGTTGAGGACCCCGAAGATACCGTGGTGATTGAGGGCACCCAGTTTTATGATGCGCAATATGAAGCGATAACCATTTTTGCTACCAGCTGCACCACGAGAATACTCGAACAGCAGCGGCGTGAAGAGCAAAAGGCGCAGGCAACCGAAGCCGAATCAACCGAAGCAGCGGAGGAGACCACATGAAAGAAGGTTTATTGTATGACCGATTAAATAGCGGTCGGGTGCATTGCCATGTATGTGCGCATCAATGCACTATTCCCGCTGGTCGTCGGGGTATCTGCCAGGTGCGCGAAAACCGCGACGGCCAGCTAGTGACACTGGTGTATGGTCAGGTCGTAGCGCAGCATGTCGATCCGGTTGAGAAGAAGCCACTCTTCCATTTTTATCCCGGCTCGCTCACCTACTCGCTGGCAACGCCGGGGTGTAATGTGCATTGTCGCTTTTGCCAGAATGCTACCGTGTCGCAGATGCCGCGTGATCGCCAGCAGATTCAGGGTGATATGATGTCGCCGGCGGCGGTGGTCGAGGCGGCGCTGGAGGCAGGGTGCCACAGTATTGCCTTTACCTATGTTGAACCGACTATCTTTTTTGAGTATGCGCTTGATATTGCGCGGCTAGGGCGTGAAGCCGGGCTACAGATTATTCTGGTGAGCAATGGCTATCAGACGCGTGAGACACTGGCTCTGCTGGCACCGCTGGTGCAGGCAGCCAATATCGATCTTAAGGCGTTTTCTGACCGGTTTTACCGCAAGGTGGTGGGCGCACGGCTCGACCCTGTGCTCGACACCTTGCGCTATCTTAAAGCTGCTGGCATGTGGCTGGAGGTTACCACACTGGTGATCCCAGGTTTCAATGATAGTACCGAGGAATTGACTGCACTGGCACGCTTTCTTGCCGATGAGCTAGGCGTCGATACACCATGGCATGTGAGCCGCTTCTTTCCAGCGTATAAACTCACTGAAGTTCCGCCAACACCGATAGCAACCATTGAACGAGCGCGGGCGATTGGTCTGGAGCAGGGCTTGCAGTATGTTTATCAGGGCAATACCTTGGGCAGCATGGGTGAACAGACATGGTGTCCTGCCTGTGGCAGCGAATTGATCCGTCGGTGGGGCTTTGCATTGCAAGAAAATCGTATAGTACAGGGGCAGTGTGCGGTGTGCCATGCAGCCATTGCCGGGCGTTTTGGCCCGAAACGACCGACAGTTGTGATAGAATGAACAGCACGAAAACTAGGAGCGCCTCCTTCAAGGCCAGCACACGCCATTTCAATGGTCTGTTGCAGAGCAAGGCTGCTTCTGGTAAGCTAAGAGCATTCACGGTTGGTCGTCGATCCCCTGCCGAAACTCGTGTACGAACATGTGATAGGAATGGGATACTGACCACCAGTAAGCAGACGGTCTGGAAATGAAAGAACAGCCACTCGACGCTATCATTCGGGGATGCCAGGAAGAAGCAGCACGTCAAGATCGGGCAAGTGAGCAGGGCTATTGCTTTGAGCTTTTTCGCCGTGCGCTCGAAGAACGTGAGGATGATGCCTGGGCCGCTATTCATCTGCAATATAGCCGGCTCGCGTTGCAGTGGTGTTATACCTACAACCCGGAGAGCGGTCAGGAAGAGGCAGAGGATATCGTGCGCGAAGCACTGGAACGTTTCTGGCGCACGTTACGGTTGGTACAGATTACCGAAAAATTTGAGCATGTGGGCGCCCTGCTCAAATACCTAAACCAGTGTGTGATCAGTACGGTGCAGGATCATCGGCGCAGTGAAGAACGGCGCAAACGCCTGTTTGAACGACTGAGCCTGATGGAAGCGGCACGCCCACCACGGGCATCGCCAGAACAAGAAGCACTGGACAGGATGTTCTGGAATGAACAAATTGCCCAGGTGCGGGCCTGGGTGGCCGAGCACGTCAGTGATGATCAAGAGCTAATCGTGCTGAAAGAGTCCTTTCAGAATGGGCTGAAACCGAGCGAGATTGCGCGGCGTTATCCGCAGTTTTTTGCTGATGCGCAGGCCGTCTTTCGGATTAAAGAGCGCATTATTAAACGTATGCGCCGTGCGTTGAGCCACTGAAACCCTTGTTGCCGCAACAACGTCATATATATCAAAGCAGTCTACACGACTGATCGCGTTGCTGATCGCTTTCCCTGGTGGAGATGAATTTTTCCCAGGACAACCGGCTGATCGTGCATTGTTTCGTTCATCGACCCCTGCGATAATGAACCAAAAGAGCGATATCTGATTCTGTTGTAGACCAGAGATATGGCGAAAATGGAAAAAACCACGCGTTGAGTAGCATGGAAGCCAGAGAATGTTGTTGCTATTGATAATGGACGCAATTGATGGGCAATGAAGAGAGATATTTTGTACAATCTCTGTGGTATGTTCATGCTCACTCGCATTCAATTCAATAGTAAAAAAGGTTTTATCTACTCAAAATGTATACGCTAGAAAAGGGAACGCCTGTGCCGTACATTGAAAACATCCCCCCGGCTGTGATCTTCAATCAGCTCACGGCGCATGCAGATGATGGATCGAACGCGCCCGTGATGCATCTGTTCGAATCGCTGTTGTGTGCGGCGCTCTACCGTGTCGGTTGCCCAGAAGCACATGTTCTGCTGCAATACCAGGCTGGTTTGCTTGATGCAGCAGAATGGCAAACGACCCACGAACATGTGGTAACCTGTACCGACTGCCAACGCGAACTGGCCGATATTGACGCCGTGCCCACCCCGTTTGTGTCCTATGTGGGGGTCGTTAATCCTGCACCGGCCCAGGCGCCTCGACCTTCGCTGCGTGAACGCCTGGAGCAGGCTGGTCTGCACGTTATTCGGGCATTCTTGCAGCCTGCAATCGGTCAGCCTGCCCTGGCCGTGCGCGGTGGGCAGACACGTGAGCTGCTCTATCGTGCTGGTGACTATGAGATCCTGCTCTCAGTGGTGCCGCCACTAGTGAGCGAACCGCTGTGGCAAATTGAGGGCCATATCACCATGCCAATGACAACCGGAGCAGCTTTACAGGGTGCGCAAGTCCATCTGGTGCGTCAGGGCCAATCGGTCTTTGTCGATGGCATTGATGAGTTTGGCTATTTCCTGCTTGATCAGGTGAACGCAGGTAGCTATGTCATCCATATCGAATCAGCACCAGAGCAGATTCTGATAGAAGACGTGGTTATTGCCTGACAAGGTGGCACCCACATGGTGGTGTTACACTCCTTTGCTACGGTCACCAGTGTTCGCAGCCAACTGGTGACCGTAGCCCGCTCTGACCGCTCCGGGGCGGTTCTTGCTGCCTGAAAACTCGCGCCACAATCAACGATTGCGCCTCACTGCATCGCTTACCAATACCACATCCTACGCTGCCACCGGTACATTTTTCCCCCTTTTCCTTATTTTCTTGACCAGAAAGCAAAAAACGTGGTACAGTAACAGAGTGTTACACAGAATATTCCTGACCGGCATTGCCTCTTGAAATCAAGCAGAATACTTGATCACACAACGACCCTCTCCGTTTCTGCTGGTTCTACCGAGAGAGGATGATCGCACTGGTGCTGACTTTAGACGCTGAATATATTGCAGGACAGCTCATTGAACAAATGGAAGATCCCCATTTTGGCGAATGGGTGACGACCTGGCAAGCGTATCTCTCTGAAGATGTGATTGCCCTGCTGAAACAATCTGTTGATCGCGAGAAATTGCGTAATGCGCGCCATGCCTTGCACATTGCCGAGATGGCGTATAAAGTAGCGCAATTGATTGGTTCACCACGAGCTGAAGCCCTGGCAATGTGGGCGCAGGGCAATGCACTGTATCCGCTCTGTCGACATCATGAGGCACTTGCCGCGTATCAGCAGGCCGAAGTGGTGTATGCACGCGAGCAACAACCGCTGGAGGTAACCATTTTGCAGGTAAACCAGGTCGTGGTGCTGCAAGAGATGGGCGATTTTCAGGGAGCGGTGGCGCTGGAACAGCAGGCCCGTGCGACATGCGAGGCGCTTGGGGCCGAGGCCCGTGAGTATCTGGCCGTGCTTGAAATGAATATCGGTCTGGCCTATCAACAGATTGGCAATCTGGAAGCAGCACTGTCAGCGTTTGAGCGAGGACACACCATTTTTGCTGAGATCGGCGATATGGTTGAAGTTGCTCGAATTGATATTAACCGGGCCAATGTTTTTGAAGAGCAAGATGATTTTCATACAGCCGAATTACTGCTCATCGAGGCACGTGAAGCGCTTATACTTGCCGGTCAGTATCAGGAAGTCGCTCGCGCAGATCTCAATTTGGGCATTCTATCCTATCGTCGTGGGCACTACCAGCAGGCATTACACAGCCTGGAGCTGGCGTACAATGGTTTTGCCAGCATTCCGATACCGGGTGATGTCGCGCTAGTGCATCTGTATCGCTCGTTCATCTACCGTGATCTCAACTTGCTGCAAGAGACGATTAGCATGGCGGCTGAGGCCGAAAAGCAGTTTAAACAGGACTCAACCCGCTGGCAGCAAGTGCTGGCATTGATCAATCAGGGGATTGGGTATCAACGCCTGGGGTTGCTAGAACCGGCGGCGGATATGCTGGCGCAGGCACAACATATCTTACAACGCCATGGTGCACAGACCAGAATGTTGATGCTGAATGTTGATCGTGCGTTGATCGCGCTTGAAGCGGGCCAGATAGCAATAGCCAGCGAGCTTGCGCATCAGGTAGCGCATGAGCTTGATCTGGAGACCGCACCGACGCTGCATGCACGACTGCATTTGTTACTGACTCGCTGTGCGTTGCGTGAGGAGCCACCCGATCAGCATGCAGCACGCAAACATGCCCAGGCGGGACTAGTTATTGCACAGACCTATCATCTCTCCGATGTCCTGATTGCCGCCTATCACCTGCTGGGCAATATTCTGGAACGGGATCGAGAGCCTATTGGGGCGTTACAGTATTATCAGACCGCTATTCACAAGATCGAGGAGATGCGCCATCGTTTGCCGCTCGATGCATTTCAGATGGGCTTTATGCACGATAAACTGGCAATCTATGAAGATACCGTGCGTCTCAGTCAGGCGATTGCGCCACCAGAGCAGGTGCTTTATACGCTGAATCTGGCCCATACGGCTCCTTTTTTGCGCTTTGAATCGAGCATGCCATTGCCAATCGGGGTTGAGCGTGCAGTACCGACCAATCAGCCGGTTGATGCAAAACTGCGTGAACGCTTGCAGCAGTTGCGTGAACGATGGCACTGGTACCAAAGCAAACTCGAAGGGTATAACGATCTGGAGACGGACCCGGCAGAACGACGCAAACCTGCTGATGAGGCTGCATTGCGTGAGCAAATGCGCAAGATCGAGGCCGAGATGGCTGATCTCACCCATCGTTGGCAAGTGCGTACATTGTCCGCCAGTCCGGTAGAAACGGATCTTCCTGTTTTTTTACCGGCGACTATGGCTGCCTTTTGTGCACATATTCAACAACAACTAGCACGAGATGAACTCTTGCTCCATTATACGGTGATCGAAGATCAATTCCATGTTATGGTGGTCACCAGACAAACGGTGCAGATGCTGAGCAACCTGATCAGCGGGAAACGGCTCAATCGCATCTTGCGCTCGTGGCGCTTGCATCTGCACCATTTCCAGCACCACTCTGCGGACCAGACAAGCGAGCAACTGCTACAGCATGGCCTGGCTCACTTGAATCGGATGTATCAAGCACTGCTGGCGCCACTTGAACCGTTTGTTGCAGCCTGTCAATCGCTGCTGCTGGTGTTACCACCAGGATGGCATGATCTACCCTTACTGCGCTCTTTGATGGAAGTCAGTACCTTATTGAACGGTGCTATGTGAGCTATCTTTCCGCGCCTGAGGTGTTACTCAACACGCATAAACAGCCGGGGAATGCCCCTTACGTACAGAAAAAGCCCAAAAAGCGGCATACCAATGCCCTGGTCATCGGTTATTCAAACCATGGTCGGTTACCGCATGCCGTGTTAGAAGCCCAACAGGCAGCTACTCACATTGGGAGGCGCATGCCAACCACCATGATGCTCGAAGCAGAAGCTACCCTGGAACGCCTGCAAGCGTCAAGTCAAACCGTGCAACTGCTCCATATTGCGACGCATGCGGTGTATCGTCAGGATAACCCGCTCTTTTCGTGGATGAGCCTGGCAGATAGCAAACTTACGGTGGCCGACCTCTGCACGATGACCTTGCCGCAGCATCCGCTGGTGGTGCTGAGTGCGTGCGAGACCGGGCGTGGTCAGGCTCGTGGTGGCGGCCTGCTGGGCATGGGGCGCGGTTTTTTAGCAGCCGGTGCATCAGGTCTCATCGTTGGTCTCTGGAAGATTGATGACCAGGCAGCTGCACAGCTGATGGTCGATTTTTATGCGCCCCATACCAGCTATGATCCATGGCAGCATCCGGCCGCAACCCTTGCTATGGCGCAGCGCAAAGCCTTGCAGCAATACCAACACCCATCTTACTGGGCCGGTTTTATTTTTATTAAAGGGTAAACCAGAATGAAAAAGAGAAGAAATGCCCAATTGGCGGAAATGTCTATCCGGAATCGTTGATTGTTAAAGGGAATTGTATCGATGTTGACTAAGAAGTCCCAGACCTACGAATCACCAGAGAGGAGCTAACTACATGGAATACCGAACAACACGCCTGTTTGTTCTTGCAACATCACTCCTGTTTATTGCCCTGTTATTCTTACCTGCTACCTTGATCAATGCGCGGCAACCGCAAACGCCCGCACCAACGCCAACACCCATTGGCGAAGTTGAAGGCCGTGGATGTGGTTCAACTCGTGTTGGTCTCCAAAGCGATCAAGCTGATGACGGCGTTTGTGACTGTACCCTGGAAATCAGTCAGATGAGTTCATCGTCCTTTGTCGAAGGTGAACCTGGATCGTATCAAATGCGTCTGACCAATGTTGGCGATATGCCAATCGATGGTCTGACGGTGGAAAATAACTGGTCGAACGATTTGCAGTTTGTCTCGGCAATGGGCAATGGCTGGTTCTGTCAGTCATATGGTTCACAGACGTTTTGCGACAACCCGAGTAAACTGATGCCCGGCAGCAGCAGCACGTTTACGATGACAGTCGGTGTACGACCACATGCGCCAGACCAGATCGATCATTGCGCTGTACTGCATATTGAGGGCGACAATAATGCCCTGAACAATAGTTCTTGTATTGAAACGGCGGTCGAACGAAGCCCGAGCTATCCCATTGGTAGCACCGAAATCACGGTGACAGCCGGTCTGTCAGCAACGCTCGCCTATACGCATCCACTGAAGGCGCTGACAACCCAGATTGCCATTCCCAGTGGCTTTACCAGTGAGACGACGCTGGTGAGTTACACCGAATTGCTGACACCAACGTATGCCAATGCGCTGGATCGCACCCCCGATGTGAAACAGTTTGCGGGTCGTGCCGTTTATTGTGAGCGCAGCCAGTGTGGCGGGCATCTATCAGCCAGACTTTGTGCCACAGCAACCGATGACGGTATCGTTGCAGTTCGACCCGGCTAGCTTGGCTGAGCCAATTGAGACAGCTGATCTGCCAGGCTATCTGGAGCGTTCGTTGCGGCTCTATTTCATGGATGAAATCAGCGGGCGCTGGACTGATACCATGACCAGCAGCCTGACCATCACGCCGGTCAATGATCTGTTTGAAGTATCGCTGCCGGTTGACCGCATGGCCGAGTTTGCGCTGGTGATCGTCGAACCCAGTGGCACCCAGACAAGCGTAACGCCAGATGAAGGGGGCAGATTCGCATTTACCAATGCCCAGAGTCTGACCACCGGTATCCAGTTCCCGCCCGATGCGGTTGATACCACCGTGACGGTGAGCTATACCGAACAGTCCGAACCAACACAGCAGGAACAGCTTGAAGCACTTGAAGAGGTCGAACAGTTTGCTGGGCGGTCGTTCCGACTGGATGTTCTCGATGGATTAGGCCGGTTGCAACCCGGTTTTGTCTTTGCTGAACCGATGAGCATGACGATACAGGTTGATCCCACGACGATCAGCACTACCACGAATCTGCTCAAACGACTGCGCGTCTATCGCTTCAATCCAACCGAAAAACTCTGGGAAGACTTGGCTGATGATCCCATTGTCACATGGCATGGCGATGTCATCGAGATCGAAACAGCTGCCAGCCGTGCCGCCGAATTTGCTGTCGTGCTGGTGAATATCCAGACCCCTGGTGAAGGCACAGCACTGGTCTACTTACCGATGATTCAGCGATGACAAGACAACTAGTGAAGCGAATCTGAAACGAACCAACGATCGTGTCTTCTCCCGCACACACCGACCGGTGTACCTGATGTGTCAGGTACGCCGTCGGTGGTTTGATTCTCGTCCTATATTCACTGTTTTCCTGTCCTTTGCATGTTGACAGTATGTATCGCAATAGCATACAATTGGAACAGAAATAGCAGCAGGTCCTTTGCAAATGGAGCATCGATGCAACGACTGAGTGTAGCAGAAATCCGTCAGGCATACCTTACCTTTTTTGAACGTCACGAGCATACTATCGTGCCCAGTTCATCATTGGTAGTAACGGATGATCCGACACTGCTCTTTGCCAATTCCGGCATGGTGCAGTTTAAAAACCTGTTTCTGGGGCTGGAACAGCGTCCCTATAAACGTGCAACCACAGCGCAGAAGTGTCTTCGTGTTTCCGGTAAACATAACGATCTGGAAGAAGTTGGGCCATCACCCCGTCATCACACCTTTTTTGAGATGATGGGCAATTTTTCGTTTGGCGATTACTTCAAAGAGCAGGCCATTCAGATGGCCTGGCAACTGCTGGTCGAAACATTGCAACTGCCGATTGAGCGGCTCTGGTTTACCGTTTTTGGTGGCAATGAACGCGTGCCCGCCGATGATGCTGCTGCTCGTTTCTGGGTAGCCGTCGGGGCTGATCCCGAACGCGTGTTGCGCTTTGGCGAAAAAGACAACTTCTGGGTGATGGCCGATACCGGCCCATGCGGGCCATGCTCCGAGATTACGATGTATATCGGTGATGACCTCGATGCGATGACCCCTGACGGGGTGAATAGTGACGACCCCGATTATGTCGAAATCTGGAACCTCGTCTTTATGCAATTCGAGCGGAGTACCATGCAACCCCTGCCACGTCCTTCGGTCGATACCGGCATGGGCCTGGAACGTATGGCGATGGTGCTTCAAGGGGTACATTCAACCTACGAAACGGATATTTTTACACCCATTATCCAGCGTACCATTGCCTTGATAGATCGCGATGAAGCCCACTATCAGACGCACCGGGCGGCCTATCGCGCCATCGCTGATCATAGCCGGGCAACCGCTTTTCTCATTGCGGATGGGGTTTTGCCGGGGAATAATGGCCGTTCCTACGTATTGCGCCGCATCGCCCGCCGTGCCGTCTATCAGGGGCATAGTATCGGCTGTGAACGGCCCTTTTTAGCCGACGTTGTTGCCACCGTCATCGATAGTATGGGCGCAGCATACCCTGAACTGACCCAACGCCGCAACTTCATTCTCGAAGCCGTTGATGCCGAAGAACGTCAGTTTTTGCGCACATTATCGAGTGGTCTAGTCAAACTCGATGCCATCATCGAGCAGGTACAGGCCACCAGTGAGCACATACTACCAGGTGAAGACGTCTTTCGTCTGAAAGACACCTACGGTTTTCCGCTTGACCTGACCCAGAAGATCGCCACAGACCACCAGATGCTGGTCGATGTAGCTGGTTTTGATGCGGCAATGGATGAGCAACGTGCTCGTTCACGAGCAGCGGCGCAGTTTAAACGCGATGTTGATGCCGACATCTGGTCCGACCGTGATCTGCCAGCGGTGAGCTTTTGCGGCTATGATACGCTGGTCGATGAAAGTCAGATCTTGGTGCTGGTAGCGAATGGTGATGACGTTAGCATGGCCACGACCAACCAAGAAGTGCAGATTGTGTTGGACCGGACGCCATTCTATGCCGAATCGGGTGGCCAGGTAGGTGATACTGGCGTGCTGCACGGGCCAGCCGGCCTTGTCCGCGTGGACGATACGCAGCGCCCGATACCAGGGGTGATTGCCCACTACGGTGTTGTTACTGAAGGCCAGATTGCCGCCGGCGATCAGGTGACCGCTCACGTCGATAGCCATCGCCGGACAGCGATTCAGCGTAATCATACTGCTACCCATCTGCTCCATCGTGCATTGCGTGATATCCTGGGCGAACACGCGGCTCAGGCTGGCTCGCTGGTCTCGCCTGAACGTCTGCGCTTTGACTTTACCCATGCCCGACCGGTCACACCAGAGCAACTGAGCACGATAGAACATCGTATCAATGCCTGGATCCGCGCCAATGGCAGTATTACCTGGGATGTGACCCATTATCAGCAAGCCCTGGATCGCGGTGCGATTGCGCTGTTTGGTGAAAAGTATGGGGATCAGGTGCGAGTTGTCCATATCCGCCGCAATGGCGCTGAATCCGGATTGGCGACTGATTTTGCTAGTCGTGACTCGCTTGAACTCTGTGGTGGAACGCATGTCGCCCGCACCGGCGACATTGGTTTTGCCCGTGTGGTGAGTGAAAGCAGCATTGGCAGTGGCTTGCGTCGTATCGAAATAGTCACCGGTCAAGGCGCGGAAACCTGGGTCGAGTCACACTTGGCGATGCTGCATGATCTGGCAGAGCGCCTGGGTGTGCCACCCGGTCAACTTGTGCAACGAGTTGATGCGTTGCTGGCAGAGCATAAGCAACAGCAGAGCGAGCTCGCACAGCTCCGTCTGCGCAGCATGCGCCAGGATATGGAACAGTTACTGAGCCAGGTTCAGCACGATCATGATCCCCCGCTCCTGGTAGCTCAGGTTGAAGTAGCCAATACCAACAATCTGCGTGATATGGGCGACTGGCTGCGTGATAAACTGGGCAGTGGCATTGTGGTGCTTGGTGCAGTCATCGAAGACAAGCCACAACTCCTGGTGATGGTGACCGCTGATTTCGTACAGCGTGGCTACCATGCCGGTCAGCTCGTCAAATCACTGGCACAGATTGTCGGGGGCGGCGGGGGCGGTCGAGCCAACATGGCCCAGGCCGCGGCCGCGATGCCAATCAGCTTGAGGCTGCCCTGGCGCAGGTCAGCCAGTTTATCGCCGCACAAGTCCAGAACAAGGCGGAAACGCCATGACAGGCCCATGTATTCGCATCAGCATACAGGGCTTGGGGATCCCCCCGGGCTTATGGAAAACAAGACGTTTGATGGAGGAAAACCACCATGAAAGTTGATGAGCCGGCACTCGTACTGGTGATGCCCGATGACACCGTGGAGACGATCATCGTGAAAGTACGTGAGGCACAGACCGCCAACGTTGAACTGTTGGTGCCCGAAGGTGTGCTGCTGTTTCAGGACAGCGACCGTTGCCGCAGGATCCAGCAGACCGCTTCGCGCGAGAACATTACCCTGCTGTTGATTGCATCCGATCAGGCGACGCTCCAGGCCGCTGGTCAAGCCAATATCAGCATTATTGGGGTGCATGATACCCAGGTTACGCTACCATCAACCCCCGTCGCCAGACCCGCCGCACGGACACCGTCAACCCAATCCAGAAAACGCGATGCTGGTGCCGCCGCAAGCACAGCAGCAGCTCTGGCATCGGAGACATCCAATCGTGATGCTGACTTTATGGCCGAGCTCGATGATCTGTCAGATTTGATGCGCATGGACCCGGAAGACAGCATGCCATCATCGACTAGGGACAGATCATCGGGCAATGCGGCCGATGACGATTTCGCGGCGGCCCTGGATGACTTTAGCGCAGTGATGGACGATTCACGACCAGCCACCGCCAGGTCATCGGGGAACGCCGATGACGATGATTTGCGGCGGCACTCGATGATTTTAGCGCGGCGATGGACGATTCGCGACCGGCTCCGTCCCGATCATCAGGTGACGCTGGTGATGACGACTTTGCCGCGGCTTGGATGACTTTAGCGCCGCGATGGACGAATCACGACCGGCCCAACCAGCACGTGCCGCGGACAGGACACCAGCAGCACCGCGCCCACGCATTCGCCCCGAAGACATTGAACTCAGCCCTGAAGAGAAGAAACGAGCAGCATCCGTCGATACGACTGCCTTAAACCAGGCCAAACAGCGTCCACGTGTGCGTCCCGAAGATATTGAATTGTCGCCCGAGGAAAAACGACGAGCGGCCGGGTCGCGCTATTCCAGTTCTACTGCTGACCCAAAGGCCAGCAGCAAACCGTCGTTCCTGGGTGGCCGCGGTCCGATAGTCCTGGTGGTTATTCTCTGTATCTTGCTTGCGGTGATCGCCTTTCTGCTCTTCACCGGACGTGCTTCTGCGTTCCTGTCATCAGTTCAACCGGTCACGGTGACGGTAGCGCCGCCAGTGCTGCCAACCGAAGAGCAGGAACTCAACGGTATCGTTATCCCGATGGTGCAGGTAGGCCAGCCAACCGATGCGACCGCAATACAGGCCAGCCCTATGAGCGCAATGGTGGCATTTACCGTCACTGGTCAGGCAGCCAATGAAACGATGGTGCCCGCAACCTATGCCCGTGGTGCGGTCACCATGTACAATCGGAATGAGCAAGCGATTAGCCTGCCCCAGGGCACCGAATTTATTGGCTACAACCCCCAAGGCCGTGAGGTACGGTTCACCAACGATATTCCGGTCACGATCCCGCCCGTCACAACGGTACGTCAGGGTCCGCAGATTATTATCACTTTTGGTGAAGCCTATATTGAGATCACTGCACGCACGCCCGGCAGCGACAGCAATATTGAAGCTGACTCAATTACCCAGCTCGTTATTCCCGGTCAGCAACCGTTGACCGTCAATACCGGCGCACTGCTGCTCGAGCATGGGCCTATTACCGGCGGCTCTGAGCAACCGATCCGCGTCGTGCGCGACATCGACGTTCAGCAGGTGCTGGGTGAGGTACTGACCGGTCTGAATAACCGTGCCCGCCAGGAATTAGAAACCGAACTGACCCGTCAAGGAAATGGATTGGCCCTGGAGGTGACCACCATTATCCCTACGGCCAACGATTTGAAAGCGGGTCATGGCTATGAACAGTCGATTATTCCGCCGATTGGGGCTGCTGTTGAGCCTAGCGATCCCACTTTTTCAGTAGCAGCTCATGGACACTTTAGCGCACTGGCTGTACCACAAGATCAATCGCTGCAAGAGCAACTCCAGGTTGCCGTGCCCAACTATTTGGCCAGTGTGAACCAATTACCAGATGGGATGGTCGCGGCGATTAACCACTGGCAGTGGGACGGCACTCGTATTACGGTGGATGGCATGCTTCTTCCCACCGGTGAAACGGCTGGACTCAATGCGCAAACCCGTGCAGCTATTCGTGATGCATTGAAAGGCAAGAACCGTGATGAAGCCGAAGTTGCACTCAAAGAATTTCAGCTGCGGGGTGTAATCAGTAGCTACGATCTTCCCCAAAACCTCGACACCATACCAACCTGGGATTTCCTGCTTGATCTGAAAGTTGTGTCTCCCGACAACCCATCATGAACCAGTACACTGGTCAGCGAGTTTTAGCCCTTGATGTGGGTGAAAAGCGCATTGGCGTAGCCATGACCGATGCTGATGGTCGGTTCGCTTCACCCCTGACCACGATTGCTACGCGCAGTGGTGCCGTAGCGCAGGCACTGCAACGCATTGTTGCCCTGGTACAGGAGCATGGCGTTGATCGTGTGGTAGTTGGTCTGCCCCTGACCATGAGCGGCGATATCGGGCCACAGGCACGCCTGGTGCAAACCTTTGCCACTGAGCTTGAGCAGACATTGAACAACGTCACTGGCGGCTCAGTGCCTGTATTGCTTTTTGATGAGCGCCTGACTAGTGTCGTGGCCGAGCAAATGCTCCGTGATATGGGCGTGAAACCAGCACGGCGCAAAGCTCGTATTGACGAAGTAGCTGCCTCGATTATTCTCCAGGACTATCTCGATCATTGCCGCAATAATCGCCAGAATCCATAAGAACACACCGATCACCTATATCAATCCCTCATAGTCTTATCTATCCCAGACCCTCTTGCTTCATGCTCTGCGAGCAAAATCTACTGATGTGTATTGGTTGGTGAACAGCGGCGTAGGTACTCTTACGTAGGTAGTTCTCGTCTCCATAATAGCCCAGAATACATTTGATGAGGATCATGGAAACCTGATTGACAATAATTGCTACCTTCGAGTACTATTACGTAAGGGTCTGAGTATACAAACAAGATTATATGACCATGAACGCAACAACACATCGGTACTATTACTTAGATCACAAGCGTATTATTGAGGTATACCAGACAGAGGATGGTGCTCCCTGCTGAAATGCTGTGCTCTGGTATAGAGGAATGAAGCAACACTGACTATGGGATCGCAACGCTTACCAACCACCATTATCAACTTTGGTCAACCCTTTTCCGATCGTGACATAACGCAACTCCAGCAACTTCGTCTTGATACATCAACCATCTGGGATATTCCGGCCTACATGGATCAGAGTCAACCCTTGCGTATACAGGTCAAATCAATTGTTGATGCCTGTGGAATGCCTGCTTATCAATGGAAAGAGACTACTTTTTATGTTCATCCACCGGTAAATAGTGCTCTAGCACTTGGTATTTGTGCAGAGATAGCCAGTCGTTGCGGGTACTGGCCGCCGGTGATCGCGACATTCTCGACAGTCGAAATCCTTGACTTGCAGAGCATTGCCGACCGCACCGGCCGCAGTTAGCACGGTTCTTCTACGAAAGGGGGCACTGATTCCGAATCAGTGCCCCCTTTCGCCTTTCATCCCTGTATCAGCAGCGTTAGCGCCGATTTGCTTGGTAAGCACGCTGCGGAGGGCGAACCTCATTCGAGGATAGTGGATTTACGATGCCTTGTAATAGGGTAGATGTCCATTCACGTGTTTGCTGACTCACACGAAAGTCATCATCAACAATCGTAACCGTTTCGTCTACATTATTCCCCAGGAGAATACCACCAGTTGGGTTGGTCAGACCAATACCAAAGACTTTATTGGCTGGTTCGTTAATATCGTCCTGAATGATATCGATTGTAAAAGTAAGGACGGATACGCCAGGTGCAAAGACCAGGGTGCCTGAGACAGGTACAAAATCGATACCACCAATCGCCTGATTATCCCGGGTTGCATAATCGACCGTTGCGGATCGTCCTACTGGTGCCGAAAGCGTAACGGTAATCACGACGGATGGTTCGCTTTCAAGCACAATATACGGCGATCCGGTGAACTGGGCGCTGACTGGGCGACCAAAGATAGCCGGTAAATAGACGTAACTAAAAAACTCATCATCTTGAATGATCAAGGTTGACGTAAACGGCCTTACCAGACGGCCTAACAATGGTGAATTGAGATTGGAGAGGCTAAGATTGACGGTGCGTTGTCGTTCGGTTGCTTGATCGTTATCGATAATGGGTACGGTAAATGTGAGTACTTTGGTACCACTGATAAAGGTCAGCGTGTTACTGACCGGTGTGTAATCTTGACCGGCAAGCGCAGTGCCATCACGGGATTGGTAGCCAAAGACGAGATCGCGTGATGGCGTAATGGTGAGACTGACATTGATAAAGGCCTCACCTGCGTTTTCATTCACGCGGAACGTGTCAGTGATAAACCGTGCACCGGGAATATCGCCGGTATCGCCATCTTGAATTTGCAGGGTAGATGTAAATGGCTCACCGAGCGTTGCTTTGCTGGCAAAGACATCGTTGATCAACAATTCGAGTTCCAGGGTTTTGGTCAGTCCTGGTTCGCCATCTGGGAAGACATTGACCGGAAACGTCCCGCGTACCTCTCCAGCAGGGATGATCAATTCCCGATCAGGATCGGGTAACTCAAAATCGATGCCCTCGATAGCGGTTTGATCGCGAGCCGTGTAGTTGATCGTCACATCTTGCGCCGGCACTGCGCTTAACGTGACCCCAATAGTTGCTTGCAGGTCGTTTTCATTCACGATGGAAACTTCCTGTTCAAAGGCAATCGAGGGGAAATCATCATCAAAGATAGTCCCTTCACCAGTAAGCTCAGTGGCATCATCGGTAAACTGACCATTGACCGGGTTGTTCAGACGCATGACCACCGTTTCATCAGTTTCGATGACTCGATCACCAATGATGGGCACGTTGATAGCGATTGGACCGGCATTGCCTGGGCCAAATGCGAGTGTACCGGGATCGATTAGTTCAAAATCTTCACCCGCAGTAGCACTACTCAATGCCTCATCAATAGCATAGTCAACGGTTACGGTAAAAGGTGCCGCAGCCGATAGGGTCACCTGGAATGGCATGGGCGTGGTATCGGTATTGCCTTCGGGGTTGACAACCGGGTTGTCGATAAAGATCGTCGGCACATCTTCCGAACGGATACGGCCACGTGCCTGATTATTATCGGCTACGACGATGGCTGCCGCTGTATCGTTATCGACATCAATCTCGACAAGAAACGTTTCATCCAGTTCTACTTCGTCGTCATTATCGACCTCAACCGTAATCGTTTGTTCCACTTGATTGGGTGCCTGCATGGTCAACGGTGATGGCGGGGTCGTACTGGTGATCTCTGGTGCCTGGTCCGGCGGATCTTCAGCCAGAATCTGATATTCAACATCGATGTCATGACGAAACTGATTTGAGTTGGTTTGCACTGGTTCGCCTGTGAGATTATTGATCAGACGCACGGTGAAATCACCCGTTGGTGGGCTATCCGACTCGTTGATGAAGGTCTCATCGCAGGGTTGGGGTGTACACTCAATCAAGACACCGGGGTCGTCATCGCGAATCAGCCCTTCGGCCTCAGACTGCCCAACCACCGTGCCCTCGGGACTCGCGCTTTCTGGGTCAAGACGAACCAGAAAACGTTCATTCAATTCATCGTCAACATCACCGAAAATGGTCACTTCAACGGTGCTTAGTGTTCCCCCAGTCGGTATAGAGACGGTCCCGGTGATTGGGACAAAATCAACATCTTCGGTGGCAGAAGTATCAGAGGCCGAAAGCGCAACTGCTTCAAAATCCACCGTTACCTCTTCCCCACTGGGGTTGGAAAGAGCAACCGAAAAGACCATTACATTCTCGCCGCTGTTGCCTTCAATGAGTTCAGCCGGTGAAATATTCAAAATGGTTGAACCAACTTTGGAGATAAAGGCATCGGTACCAGCGGAGGTTGGATCGAGCGGAGGCCGGCCTTCGCCCCCTTGAATGGGGAAATTCGATGAGATCGTAAAGCCCGTAATATGTGCATCGCGTGCCTGGTCAATCGCAATGCTGCGCCCAATTTCATTGTCACTGCCCGCCAGAAAGGCGCTATAGTTGAGCAGCAGACTATCACTGGCTTCGACAAAGACAAACTTGGCCACAAAAACATCCTGTTTCAGGCCACTCGATAGTTCGCCTGGTGCATTGACAGTAGGAAATTCGCCGCCATTATCAGTCCAACCAGTAACGTAAGGATTATTGTCAATGTCAACATCAACACCATGGGCTTCATCTGTGCCAACCCCACCAAGGTCAGTACTATACTCTAGGGAACTGCCATCAACGCTAAACTTGGTCAGAAACGCATCACGACCAGTACCTTGCGCTTCGGCTGGAGCTTTCTCGGTTGGGAAATCGTCCGAGTCAGTGAACCCGGTGACATACGCATTATTATTCGAGTCAACTGCAATGTCGCGCCCCCGTTCATCCGCAGTACCACCCAGATAGGTGCTATAGACCAGCGCACTTCCATCACTATTGAGTTTGGTGGCAAAGGCATCACTGGCGCCTTGCAACGCGGCCTGGAACGGTGCAGGGCTACCCGCTGTGGGAAAGTCATCAGACTCAGTCATACCCGCAATATAGGCATTGTTATCGCTGTCAATCTCAATACCAGGACCATCGTTATTCCCCGTTCCGCTGTCGAGGCCACCATCATTGCCGGTACCTCCAAGGTAGGTGCTGTAGACCAGGGTTTGTCCATCAGCCGAAAGGCGCGTCACAAACACATCACGCTGCCCGCCAAAGGCTGGTTGCACAACACCATCGGTCGTTGGAAATTCGCCTTGTGTCCAGCCAACAACATAGGCGTTTTGATTACGGTCAATTGTAATGTCATGGCCTTCGTCATTCGGGGCACCACCCAAAAAGGTGCTATATTCCAATTCTGTGCCAGTTGAAATGAGTTTGGTGACAAAGGCATCACTGGCAGCTGGTAATCCGCCTTTCTCTATCTGAAAGGTCTGGGTTACGAGACCGGTTGGAAAATCAGGTGAACGCGTGGCCCCCGTGACATAGACGCTGGCATCTTCATCGACCGCAATCCCATAGCCAATATCACCACTACTGCCACCAAAGTAAGAGCTAAAGACCAGGAACTCGCCAGAGGTGAGAATTTTGGTGACAAAGACGTGTGAGTCACCCGAACCACCCGAAGCTGGAGGCTGCACCGGATCCTGGTCTTCACGCGGGGTGCTCACGGGATTGCCCGGAAAATCAGGCGAAGTCGTTTCACCGGTGATATAGGTGCCAAAATCATCAACCGTAATAGCATACCCCGTGTCAACGCCGCTGCCACCCCAGAAGGTGCTATAGAGCAGGGCCGGGTCAATAATCAGGGGATAAGCACGATCATACGCACCAACATCAAACCCGACGAGGGGCATGCCATCGGGATCAGCGGGATCAGCTGAGAGCGTATAGGCGACTTGTACAGGAACACGTTGGCCTTCAATCTCCTGCCAGGCAATGGGTGCCGTTTCAAACAGGCTGGGGATGATTGAACCAGCCAGCGTCACCAACAGTTGCCCCGTAGCCGGATCAAGCGCAATGTGGCTTGCACCATCGTAACGCCAACGGATAAGATTGGGGTCAACACCGGGGCGCACCATATAGGTGCTTTTCAAATTGCCCTGGTTGCCATCATAGTGAACATCAATACCAGGATAGAGATCTTCGTAGCGCACACCGGCGTAGGTCTCGATATTGGTATGCCACTTTGAGCGGTCGTTGCCGATCATATAGTTGACCGTTCCTGGTAGCAGATCAGTGCCCTGCATGTGGGGATTGGTGGCGGCACCGGCAAACTCAAGGTGTACGACCGTTGAAGATTGCCCCGTCAACATGCGTTGCAGTGAATCGGCGGGCAAACTCAAGACGACTTCACCGGGTACAAAAAAGAGCGAACCACCCATGGTGTTCGCATGAAAGCGTACCTGGGAATCGGTCTGCCCCATATTAGGAATAATGATAGCGGCATGGTGTCGAGTTGGTTGAGAACGGTCTGATACCCCTCTTTACTGGAGGTGGTTTCAGGGGCAAGCGTGTCTCTTACTGACACAGGGGTTGCAGAATCGGTCGTGATCAAAGATTGATTGGCATTAGATTGCATAAAAGCAGAAGTGATGCCATACTGAAGTACCTGATGATGATACGCTGTCATCAATTCGGTAGCGTGCAACGACGTGGTTGTACCAGCAGCAACCGTTCCGGGAAACACGGAAAGCAACAGCGTCAGGATCATGAACAAGGTAATCGCAGGCCGTAACCAATGAATGGAACCTAGAGAACAAAAAACATGCACAGAAGACCTCATGAAAAACATATCTTACCTCCCAGGATGAATAGAACAGAGCCAGCGTTATGGGCAGGGTACGTTGTGGGGAAGAGATATTGTGTTGTTACCTGATGCCTATCATCTTTCATCATACATTCGGCTATCGTACTGATGACGTCCTGGTCTGCTCATATGGTGAATATCTGGACACAATGCCAATGATACCATATTCTGGATTACCGACAACACAGAATTGGCTCAGAATCGATACTTGAAGCCTGCATGTTCTACCAAATGATGATGCAACGTCTCTTGTACCGCACTGGTATCAGGTGCTCAGACTCACGCATGGTAATGCAAACACAGACGTTTGTCTCCCCTCTTTTAAACCAGGGTGAAACAGATGGTTCCACCTGACCCATGACACTATACTACACTCAACAATCCATCAGGGCAAATTTTGATTGTGAGAAGGATGACAAGCGAAGATACCATGGCTGTGGTATGATGAGCACTGTCGGAAGGTTGCTCGACCAGCAGGCAATGGTTTAGATGAAGCACACAGATAATGTACTTTTGCGCATTGTCATGGTTTGTTTGAGATAGAGACCGATGGCATACCACAAATCAACATCCAAATCGGCTACGCCGGCGATACCAACCAGCCGGAAACAGCACGTGATTGCTCTTCTGACCCACCCGTTGCTGATGCTTGTTACCATAACGCTGGTGGGTCTGGGGTTGCGCTGCTTTCAGCTCGGCGCCAATGGCTACTGGCATGATGAAATGATTACCACGTTTCTGGCACGTCTTCCACCTGGTGAGATTGTCCAGTCGGTGACAATCAGCGATTCCCATCCACCACTGTACCATATTCTGGTGCATGGCTGGCTGCTGCTGATAGGTGATGATCTGCTGTCACTCCGTTTCTTTTCGGTCCTGCTCAGTACATTGTGTATACTGCTGACGTATGTGCTGGGGCGGCAGTTGTTTGGCGTATCTGGCAGCGGTATTGCGCTCCTCGCAGCAGCATTGATGGCGATTTCTCCATTCCAAATCTTTCATGGGCAGCAGGCACGTATGTATCCACTTCTGGCAGTACTGGTGCTGGTAACAACCATACTGTTCTGGCAGGCATGGCAGCGACAACGCTGGTTCTGGTGGCTTGGGTTTGGCGTAAGTGTGGGAGCCGGTTTGTATACCCATGTGTTTTACTTTTTATCGCTCCCGGCCCTGACGTTCTGGGCACTGTATGACTCGGTGGTCCAGCGACAGCTTGACTGGCGCCGTTGGATCCCGCTGCTGGGCCTACAGATTGTTGCAGCACTGGCCTTTTTGCCCTTTCTGCCCAACATGCTCAATCTCACCAGAGCAGTGGTGCGCAGTTTCTGGGTGCAACCGAGCACTGGGTTTGACTGGGTGTTTATGCTGGTGAGTGTAAGCAATCATGCAACCATTGCCCATGATCCCCGCCTGGTTACGCCATTCTGGTATCTCATTGCCACGTTTTTACCTGGTGTTGCCGCACTCTTGCTCACATTGGTCTACAGTCTGCGCGAAGCCCGGCGCAAACCGGCCGAACGCTCTGTTTGGGTGCTCTTGCATCTCCTTATCTGGACGCCGATTGGATTAGCCACGATCATATCGCTGACGATCCGTTCTATTCTGGTTGACCGGGGGTTGATTGGTCTCTCTGCGCCGCTTGCGCTGATGATGGCAGCGCTCTTTTTACGGTTTCGCGCTCATGGGGCGGTGCAGGTGCTGACCGTTGCGTTTGTTCTCAGCAATTTCGCCAGTCTGGGCTTCGCTTATGCCCAGGCGCGTGAAAGTACGATGATCGAAATGGCTGATTATCTGGTGCAGCAGCAGCAACCTGGCGATGCCATTGCGGTCAGCGAGTGGCAATCATTTGATGCACTCGTCCTTGCCCATCCGGAGGCAACAGATGCCTATCTCTTGCCAGGGTTATCGGATCGGCAAGGATTGGAAGCACGGGCCAGGATTATGCGCTGGCAGACACCCGATCATATTGCGCCGATTGAGGCATTTGCACCAGACTATCAACGCGTCTGGTTTGCGCTGACGACCTATGGTGATGTACCCTATCATCAGCAGTTTACACGCGGTTGGCTTGATGCGTATGGCGAACTGGTTCACGAAGAGCGCTTTGGATCGGCCGTAGTCTACCTCTATGAATTAACACCACCGTAACAGGGCAATGCTGCTGCTCACTCTTCAACAAACAAATCTTCCTGAGCGTATCCATTCTGTTCGGTATGGGTCGTACAGACCGGCAAGCTCCCTGATTCACGACTAATGGCAGTATGATCAATCGCCTGGATCGGATCGGGAATAGCATAAAAGGGTGACAGCATTGGCCAATCTTTATCCCGCAGTGTCACAACCGCATCAAGAAAGAGGCTGACCCAGACAGCGCCAATACGCGATCGTGTTGTCTCATGGGCAAGTTTTTGGCGAGCAATGCTTGCATAGGTCGGGTCAATCTCCAGTCCTATGAAGGCACGGCCCAGTCGTTGGGCTGCCAGGGCGGTCGTGCCCGTCCCCAGAAACGGGTCAAGCACAACATCCCCTGCTTCGGTTGTCATCAAAATCACCCGTTCGAGCAGATGAATTGGCAACTGGCAGGGGTGCTGATCGCGGTATTTGTTGTGTTTCACACGATGAATATCGGTCCACACATCAGAGACCAGCGGTCCAAAGGGGTGCAGACTGGCCTTTTTACCACCATAATCCTTCAGTAAATAGCCGCACTTACGGCAGCGTTTATGGGGATAGCGAATCTCAAAGAATTGCTGCTGGCGAGCATCTTTGGCATAGAACAGGATACCATAGTGCGATGGCTGTAATGTTTTGCCCATCGGTGCAGTTGGCGCATCCCAGGCAATCCAATGTTTAAAATCGGCCATCCGGTTGAGCATGGCACTGTAGTAGGTGAGCCAGCGGGGAATATTATGCACCAGGATTGAGCCACTTGGCTTCGTAATGCGGACCATTTCGGTGATCCAGGACTCGCACCAGGCCAGATAGTCCTGCATCTCAAGGCTATCATGCACGGTATGGTACTTCTTCTTGAGATTAAACGGTGGATCCGCAAACGTCACATCAATACTGTCGGTTGGCAGAGTCCGTAACGTGTCAAGGCAATCACCCTGAATCACCTGGTTGAGATAGGTATCAAGCATCATGGGTAGGTTTCGTGCGTGTGGTTATTGGTCACCCTCGATCCTATCGAGGGTGACCAACGGTCGTTTCAGCAAACTTCCTTTTCGGAAGAGCAAGCCATCCCTTGCGTGTTAGTCAAACCGATGCACATAGATCGGCGATGGATCAGGATACAGCTCGAACACACCGTGATTTGCGCTGAGCCACCAGCTATGACCATGACGATTAAACACCTGCGCAGTTGCATGGGTGGTGGTCAGCAGAGCCGTAGAATGACGTAAGGCCCAGATAACATCTATCGTCTCGTTGCCGCGTCGAAAGCGGAAACCATAGACTGGTCCACCACTGAGCACCTCAATATCGGTGATACGTTTTTCAAAGACGGCACCCGCCAGTTGATCATTCAGCACGGCAAACGCATACAGGGCCGGTCGGGGATGGCTATGCGGGCCATCTTGCTCCGAAAAGCGGAGCATGCCATAACCGTTCTGGATTTCGTCCTTCATGCTATACCAGATCACCCGTTCGGCACCGGCGGCCCGCAGCAGCACCGCACCACGCACCAGGTAATTGGCCTGTTCTTCTTCATCGGTGTGACCGGCCGGATCGCGTTCATTGGGGCGTGCGCTCCAGCCAAATTCGGTCACCCAGACTGGTTTGCCACCGGCCCAGCTGGTGACAATCTGTAAGTTGGCGAACGCCGATACGCCAATCTCGCCATTGTCCTCTGGTAACGCAGGGTCTACATACGGATGGATGTTGAGGATATCGAATGCCCACCAGGCATCATTTTCGGCCACACGCAGCAAAAACTGAATATCAAAGGGATTGATTCCACCATGGAGAATACGTACCTCTGGAGCCACGGCACGAATAGCGCTTGAAACGGTGCGAAGCAACCGCGCATAGGCAACCGGGTCAGGCGCCGGCTTCCAGAAGTTCGGATTATCGGGTTCATTCCAGATTTCCCAATGCGTAACACGGTAGCGATACCGCTCAACGACCTGAGATGCATACCGCGCAAAGCGGTCAAGATCCGGTTCATAGAACGACAAATCCCAGGGATTGGCAGTTTGCTCGCGGGTGGCCCAGCCTGGGGGGTGGCCGAGCACGCCAATGATGTTGAGACCGTTGGCCGTATGCAAATCGACCATGCGGTCATAATATTCCCAATGGTTAACCCCTGGCAGTGGCTCAATAGAGAACCAGTGAAAGTCTTCGCGGACCCAACCGGCACCGCTCTGACTGATCACATGGGACTGCCAGTCCATTTCTTCAAAACTGCGAGCACGCGAGGCAAGATGAGCATTGACGCCAAATTCGGACAGACGGGCTGTCTCTGCCTGACTATAGGCGGGCGTGGGCATAGGTGTGCTAGCAAGTGCGAAGAGAACACACAACAAGGCAATCAGGGGCTTGTAGATGCTTCGCAAAGGGACCTCCTCTGATCTAGTGGTAACAACAACAGACCTGTTGCCAACAGCGCCGTAAGCAGCGTGGCAACCCAGAAGGCAAAAGATACCGATACAAAACCACCAAGCGGTGGGTGAAACCCGAGCCGATAATCGACCTGGACCGATAGGATAAACCAACTCACCACGGCAATGCGTCCTGGCATTGCCAGCGGTTGGACAAAGGTGACCAACAGCAATCCCTGCAGCAGCAGACCAATATGGCTGACAAACAACAGGGCCTCCAACGGAAATATCTGGCCTGCTTGTAGCCAGGTCCAGAGCCAGAAAGCAATCGTCCATGCGCCATACTTGATGCAGGCAAAGGCTGTGAGCGCATAAAAGAAATACCAGCGCTGCTTGGCCCACACACCGAGTGCCGCGATACTCCAGAGCAATGCTGCCAAGGGGCAATCGGGCACAAAGGGCATCGCCCACCAGGGCGATGTCCAGAGCATGGGACCATACCAGTAGATACCGCCCACAATGGCGCCAAACAGATTGGCCGCCAGAATGAGTGCAAAGAGCCATGGGCGTAGCAGAATGGCCTGAAAGACCATGGCAAACCAGTTCAACCAGGCCGGCATCGGTTCACGCTCCTGACTGTGTTGGCGCCGCCTCAAGCACCCGAATAGGGACACCACCAACCATGGCTCCCGGTGGCACATCACGATTTACCAGGCTCATCGCAGAGATAGTAGCCCCTTCACCAATAACCACACCAGGCAAAATAGTCGTATTCGCTCCAATCGTTACATGTGGACCGATAACGACTGGACCACGCCGCCATTCGTGACGCATAAACTCATGACACAGTATGACTGAATTATACCCGATAATCGTATCATCGCCAATCGTGATATCTTGCGGGAAAAAAATATCAAACATCACCATAAAGCCAATAGAAGCGTGTCTTCCGACACGCATACCGATCCGACGATAGAGCCAGTTTTTCAGCCCAAGGAAGGGGATATAACGTGCCACCATGAGCACCAGGCTTTGCGGGATGACGCGGAGATAGCCGCCAGTCACATGCGGAAAGTACCACAACGTGTTGTAACGACCAGCAGATGGATACGAGCGAAGTCGTTTTTTGCGTCTATTCTTGCTGTTCAGAAGCTCATCGGCAGCATGGTCGGGAGAAACATCAATAGCCGCAACCGGATCAACAACGGGTTGCGCTTCAGGCACACGGTAGGGTGATTCGGTTTCCATACGTCCTTGTGTTACAACACCATTTCTAGCCCCTCATAGGCTGCTACCGTGTCGGCAAACATCGCCTGTGCTTCCTGCTCAATCGCTGCAATTTGATCGTCGCTGTGGCGGGGGTCATGGTGAAAGAGCACCAGTTGTTTTGCCTTACATTGTTTTGCCACTTCGCATGCCATCTCGGGGGTGCTGTGACCCCAACCCTGTTTACTGCTGGCATATTCGTCACGGGTATACTGGGCATCATGGATAATGAGATCGGTATTGCGGGCAAAATTGACCAGTCGCTGATCGGTGTCGATATACCCTTCGGTATCACTTGCAAAGACCATCGATTTCCCATGCCACTCAATGCGATAAAAATAAACACCATTACGCGGGTGAGCATAGCTCTTGAGCACACGAATGCAAATCATATCGGATGATGGCTGGACGTTATCCTGATACACATTGTAGATCTGCGGATAATCATGATCTTCCGTAATCAAAATCATTTCGGTTTCTTGCAATGTGCGTACCACCTTCAACGATGGCATCTCATGCAAGCTCACCGGAAAACTGGGTGGTAACACCGCATGGTTTAAGGCTTCCTCAATCTCCTCATCAAAGGTTCGAGGCCCAAGAATATGCAAGACACTACTACCAAGATAAGCCGGTAAAAAGTAGGGAAACCCCTGAGTATGGTCGTGGTGCATATGCGTGAGCAAGATTGTCGCCACAATTGGTTTGTTGTTAGCATCTTTTGAGCGACGAACCATGTCTTGACCGAGATTGATAATACCCGTGCCAGCATCAATCACCAGCGTATGACCGCCGATCTGCAACTCAACACAGGTAGTATTGCCGCCGTAACGAATAGTCTTTCGGCCCGGTGTAGGATAACTACCACGAGCGCCCCAGATACGAACAAGGAATTGATCTGTATGCATGCAATGTCGTCCAACGTCAAACAAGCGAATCCAGAGAGTTATGAATTGATCATATCAAGCAGCACCTGAACCAGCAAGCGCACACCAACACCGGTTGCCCCTTTGGGCATAGAGGCTTTGGTGCTCGTATCCTGGTAGGCGGTTCCAGCGATATCCAGATGAACCCAGGCATACTCGCCAACAAAGTGCTCTAAAAATGCAGCCGCAGCAATCGCACCAGCATCACGACCATGCACGTTCTTGATATCGGCAACATCGCTTTTCATCATGTCGCGGTATGCATCCCATAAAGGCAGTTGCCAGACTCGTTCACCCGTTGTCTCACCAGCTTGCCGTACCCGTTCAGCCAGCGATGGATTATTGCTGATCATACCAGTGGCATGCGATCCTAATGCAATCACCATAGCGCCCGTGAGCGTAGCAATATCAATAATCCCATGCGGTCGGTATTGTTGCGCATAGGTCAGTGCATCAGCCATTACAATGCGACCTTCGGCATCGGTATTCAACACTTCCACGGTTTTACCGCTCAAGGTGGTTAAAACATCACCCGGTCGATACGCATTGGCCCCTGGCATATTTTCGGCAGCACTGATAAGACCTATCACATGGATCGGCAGATTTAACTCACCGACAACTTGCATTGCGCCAAGCACCGCAGCGGCCCCCCCATGTCGGATTTCATTTCGTCCATACCGGCAGCAGGCTTAATCGAGATGCCGCCTGTATCGAACGTAATACCCTTGCCGACCAGACAAATAGTAGCCACATCATCGCGGGCTTTGCCATGTTCCATACAGATAAAACGCGGTGGTTGCTCGGAACCCTGGGCCACTGCAAGCAGGCCACCAAAACCTTCACTCTCAAGTTCTGGGCGACCCATGACCTTCACCCGCATGCCAGTGCTTATGCCAATATCCTGAGCGACATGACCCAGACGGGTCGGGGTAATCAGATTAGGTGGGCCATTCACAAGATCACGGGCGAGCATAACACCTCTGGCAATCACCTGGGCGCGATCAACCTGTTGTTGTAGCTTTTCCGCATCTCGCTCAACAATCAGTTCGAGGTATTCCACCCGATGCATATCCTCTGCTTTGAGGTTCGTCTTCAGATCAACATAACGGTAAAGACTTAGCTGAACACCCTCAACCAGTGCCTGGATCACTTGAGACGGACTCAGCTTTTCGCTTGATGGTACGCGCAGGGCAAATTGCGGTAGTTTCAGCGAATGAGCCTTTTGTGCTATTCTTGCACCAGCCTGGCGGATGATCTCCGTATCAAGGTTCGCCCGCTGGCCCATACCGGCCAACAACAACCGTTGGGCCATCATAACGCCATGGGTATAAACGAGAACCATATCGCGATCAGAGCCTGTAAAATCATGATCATCGATCATGGGTTCTATCGCATCGGGTTTGGGGTCTCCGACACAGAGAGCCAGAGCTACCAGGTGACCATCTTTCTCAAGGGCATTCCCCTCAAGAACCTTTATATGCATGAGTTGCTTTTTACTCATCTGAGAACCTTCCAGAGTGTACGTTTATCGATATCACCAGCATCTATTGGCATCTTCCATGCTCCTGTTTCCAACGCTGATTGCATTCGGACTGAACCACACGGCAATCATAGAGGAGCATAACACCAACGTTGCAACAGATGCCTTTTGAGCAGTGGTAGCATTCAGCTTGCAGAAAACAGAATCAGATGTCACAGGTATCTGGCTTCCTTGTATTGTATACGACCATCCATACCAGTGTCAACCCTCTGTTTGGTGTTTATCCCGCCACCATGCCCACAGTGCAACGGTGACAACCAGCAGCATAAATCCTATCACCATCATGGTCAAGATTCGACCACGGTTGGCAGCCGCAGCCGCAGCCGCAGCCGCAGCTTCCTCAGATTCTTCCTGGTACAGCTGGTGACCGGCAGCAAATTCAGTCTCACCGGCCGTATCTGGCAGACTTGCGGGTCTGGTCACCGTTCCGGTCGCCGTCACACCGATACCAACCGTCGCCATATCAACAATTTGGGCCTGTAACGTGGGCACAGATTGCATGGTTGCTGTCGCTGTGCCTGCCCTTCCACCGCCCGTGGATGGCGTCTGGATGGAAGCGGTTTCCGCCGTTTGGGCAGCAGTAGGCATTGTTTCGCTATCATCGTCGTCGTTGCTATCATCATCGTCGTCGTCATCACCGCTATCATCATCGTCTGAACGAGCAGTTGCGGTGGCTGTATCAGTTGCCGTGGCACTGGCCGTACTCGTGCGGGTTGCCGTAGTCGTCGTGTCCGTCATGCCAGTCGTCGCCGTGGCGGGAGCAACCGTCTGGGTTGCGGTTGTGGTAGCCGTCGCAGCAGTCGCGGTAGCCGTTACATTGGTAGGGGTCGCAGTGGCATCCGATGGTGCTGGGATAATGCGGATTGGCTCATCATCCAGACTGGGCGCCAACGCATTCCCATAGCGGTCGCGTGCCCCGGAGACTTCTGCTTGATTCACCGAAGCATCAACGTCTTCCAATGCACGATACACGGTGGTAACTTCTATGGCCTCACCTGGTGGCAGACTCTCACGGCCAGTGGTGGCAAGGAGATCAGACCATTCAAGCGTCCCATTATTGACATCGACCGACGATGGTGGTGGTACTGCCCGCACAAAACCGAGAATCGCCGGGTTCGAGACATCTTGCAGGGGAATGGAATCAACATCAACCAACCCCTCATTGCGCAGGGTGAGCGTAAACGTCACGAGATCGCCAACGGCGACAGGACCAACGTTCTCCAGGCGTTTTCCAGGGGCAGCATATTGCCGCCGATACCAGCGCCGGCATCATCTCCTATGGTCTCCCCCTGCTCTTCGCCGTCACTCCGAATAGCCTCGATAATCTCTGAGCGATTGACTGTCATCAGCTCTTCGGTCGGTCGTACTGCCCGTAAAAAGACTTGAAATACAACTTCCTGACCTGGTTCAAGCTGTTGCCCTGGCAAATCTTCTAAAAAGGTATCCCATATAATCGTATCAGTGCCATCGAATTCACCCGGCGGGTCACTTAAGGGTGGATCATCCGGCTCAGCAAAGGGACCAATGCCAGTGGGAGCCATAATCGATGAGTCAAACTGGTCAAGCACCACCAGCCGTGTAATGGGCAGGGTTCCAGTATTGCGCACACGGACGTTAAATTCAAGAATCTGACCAACCTGGACGACTTCATCACCGACGAGCGATTTGCTCATTTCCAGACCAAGTTCCTGGTCTTGGGCCTGTACTGGCGATATGGTACGCAAGTGAAGCGTATAGAGGATCCCCAACACCATCAAGCTCAAACCGATTGCCATTGCGGAGTACAGCCATTGTCCCTGTAGTGGTCTCGTTTGCATGCTGCTTGCCCTCCTTGATACGAACATTGCTCCCCATTTCCTGTACATTAAACGTTCTATCAGCGAACTTTCACGTCGCCGGTGGCAGCCATGTCTGCCAGTCCGGCTCGACTAATCCTCGTTCCACCACGCCCTGCATCGCACTGGCACACGCACACCCACGTTCCACTGGAAGCGCGAGCGCCGTCGCCTGGATCACAGCCCGTAACACGTTGGTAGTCGCTTCGCCCAACGCACCTGATGATTCATCGCCTGCCTGTTGCACCCAACCGAGCGGTGCATAACACAGCTCAAGCTCACGCGCTAATCCACTTGTTGGTATCACGCCTGTCCCTACGACATCTGCCCCCCAATCAATCAGCACTTGTCTGTGTTCTTCGCTCAAGGCAACATCCGCTGGTACCGCAGCATACGTGCCACGCCGAAACAGGCGCGGACGAACATCACAGGCCATGGTTGCCAGCACCGACAGTGCGGCCGCACTGCAATAGTGGCGCAAGACTGGACAAAAGGGTGGGTTATGCGGCAAAAAACCATACCCCTTGTGCCGAAAAAACGTTCGCTGTACCGGTCCAGCCAGATCAATGAGATCATGCGCTATCAGCAGATCACCTGGTTCAAGCAGGTGATTGATGGCTTGCAGTTCGACAAGTTCTATCAGGTACGGCAGGTTCGACGCTCGTAGCGCGTAGATCAAGGCTTCGGCAGTATCTGCCTGTGCCCATCGCACATGGTCATCTGTGTGTAGCCTTACTTTGCCATAGGGCGTTGGTACGACCTGGATTGAACCCGATGGGATGAGCCATGGTGGGGCAAGAATAACAAGGGCTGGATGGCAATGCGTCTTCAAAACGATGGTTGTACAGGACGGTTTCAATAACGGTTGTTCCTACCAGACAGACCCCATTGCTTGAGTAGCGGCAAATCGGTCTCACCTGTATTATACCGCAGGATGAACTGGCAAATGTTCGGCCTTTGAACTATGGTATAATTTGATGCAAGGAGTACCAGGCTGAAGGTTTGCTATAGAGATGAGGAGTACAGGCGGTTATGAAATTTGTGTGTTTACAAGATCATCTGAAATATGGTATATCCACGGTAAGCCATGCTGTTGCTACCAAAAGCCCATTACCAGTTCTTTCTCATCTCCTGATTGCCACCGATCAGGGTCGTTTGAAATTGGCTGCCACCAACCTGGAAATTGGCATTACCTGTTGGATCGATGCCCAGATTGAAGAAGAAGGCGCGGTGACCATCCCGGCGCGGCTCTTGAATGATGTCATTGGTGGACTGCCCAATGATCAGGTGACCATAACGCTCAATGATCAGACCCAGAGCATCGAAATTCGCTGTGCTCAATTTATCACCAATATTAAAGGCATGGAAGCCAATGAGTTTCCGCCCATACCCACCGTGAATGAACAAACCGCAACCGTTAGCCTACCGCCTGACATTTTGCGCCATGCCATCGAGCAGGTTGCCTTTGCGGCGGCCAACGATGATACACGACCGGTGCTGACTGGCGTCTTGATTCGCTTGCAAGGCGAGAAGCTCATCTTTGCCGCCGCCGATGGTTTTCGTCTGGCAACGCGCGAAGTGGCCCTCCCCGCCGACGCCTTGCCCGATAACGACTCGATGCAAGAGTTTTTGGTGCCAGCCCGTGCGTTAACCGAGATGGCACGTATTCTAGCCAATATGCCTGGCAGTGAAGAGAACCGTGTATCTATGACGGTGACATCCACCGGTGGTCAAATTCTCTTCCATACCGCTACGGTTGATCTGATCTCTCGCCTGATTGAGGGCAAATTCCCAGACTTCGAGCGCATTATGCCCAAGGAACATCAGACACGGGCTGTGCTCGACACCAAAGCGCTCAGTAATGCGGTGAAACTCGCTTCGCACTTTGCCGCGCATAGCCAGCATATCGTCAAACTCACGATGCAGCCAGGCAGCGAGCTTGAGCCAGGCAAGCTCATTATCAGTGCCAATGCCGCTGAAGTTGGCGATAATACTGGTGAACTCGATGGTATGATTGCGGGCGTAGAAGGCCAGATTGCCATGAATGTTCGCTATTTGAGTGAAGCCCTGAATGCCATTAAGACCCCCGAAGTAGTAATCGAGAGCCAGACCGCGCAAAACCCTGGTGTCTTTCGACCGGTTGGTCAGGAAGAATATGTCCATATTATCATGCCAATGACCATCCGCTAACATGGGTTTGCTAGCTCCATGCTAACGGCTAGTGCCCCTGTTCATGGCTCATAGGGTGGCGTCCGTGCGGCGTAGCCTCTCCTTCTGGATGCTGCTGCCGGCCCTGACAATTTTGCTCCTGTTTCAGGTCTACCCCGGTCTCTACGCCATCTATCTGGCGCTCTGGCAGCGCCAGGGTGGCGTTGATCACTTCGTCGGCCTACGCAATTTCGAGCGCCTCTATCACAACCCCAACACCTGGGAGAGCCTGTTCCACTCGTTGTTCTTTACCCTTGTTATGTGCTGATAACCGTATCGCTTGGCCTGCTGCTGGCATTGCTGCTCAACCAGGGGCTGCGTTTCAGTCCGCTGTATCTGGTGCTGCTGTTTTTACCCTGGGTCATCTCCGACGTGGTGGCCGGTACCATGTGGCGCTGGATGTTTTTGAGTGACTATGGGATTGTACAAGAATTGCTGCGCCCATGGGTTGATCGCACGTTGCTCGCCGACTCTGCTGGGGCTATGGCGATTGTCATTGCGGCGTCGGTCTGGCGTTCCTTGCCATTTGCGATTGTGCTCTTGCTTGCGGCACTTCAGACGATTCCTCGTGACCTGTTTGAGCAAGCAGTGATCGATGGCGCCAGTCGCCTGACGCTATTATGGCAGATTGTGCTGCCGCTGATCCGGCCCCAGTTGGTTGTGCTGATCCTGCTGCTTTCGCTGCGTGGGATCAACGCCGTGGGGTTGATCCTGGCGATTACTGCGGGCGGACCGGGGCGGGCAACCAGCACCCTGAGTTTTTATCTGTATCAACAAACCTGGCAGTTTGGCGAAATGGGTCTGGGATCGGCCCTGGCTGTGGTGATGCTTGGCCTTAATCTCTTGCTTGCTGGCCTCACACTGGTAACGCTGCGTTCATCTGGTCGTTAGATCGCCAGTAAAACCAGAACACATCATCATAGGTGTTCCCATTCGGAATATAATTTGCTCTTCAATGCCCCTATATCCTGTCTCACTATCGCACAAACAATGGTTTGTAGCCAACGTATGGCAGCATGCTAACCGTGTTTTTGTGGGCTTCTGGCTAGTTTATGGTATACTTCTTGTGCTGATCCAGCACATTTCCTGTTTTATGCTGAACCAGAAAAAGACGCAACGATGGAGGGCCATTGTTATGAATGAAACGCAGGAAGAGCAACGCCTACGGGAAGCACGTGGGCAACAAGCTCCCTGGAAAAAATGGGGGCCGTATCTGAGTGAACGGCAGTGGGGTACAGTACGTGAAGACTATAGCAGTACGGGCAATGCCTGGGACTATGTGAGTCATGATCAGGCTCGTGCTCGCGCCTATCGCTGGGGCGAAGATGGTTTGGGTGGCATATGTGATGATAAACAGCGACTCTGTTTTGCACTTGCGCTCTGGAATGGTCATGACCCGATTTTGAAAGAGCGCCTGTTTGGGTTAACCAATGCTGAAGGCAACCATGGCGAAGATGTGAAGGAATATTACTTCTATCTGGATAGTACGCCGACCCATTCGTATATGAAGTACCTTTATAAGTATCCTCATATGGCATATCCTTTCAACGATATTATTCAAAAGAATCGGCAATATAACCGCTACGATATGGAATATGAGTTACTCGACACCGGTATCTTCAACGATAACCGCTACTTTGATGTTTTTGTGGAGTATGCTAAAGCGTCACCTGAAGATATCCTGATTCACATCAGCATTGCCAATCGGGCCGCCGTCCAGGCAACCCTGCATGTATTGCCCACGATCTGGTTTCGGAACACCTGGTCATGGGGCGATGCCACCCCCAGGCCTGGTCTCGAATGCGGAATAACAACGGACTCATGGTGCAGTATTGCCACACATCACCATATCCTGGGCACATACTATCTGTACTGTGCAGATAATGTGCCATTGCTCTTTACCGAAAATGAAACTAATATGCAGCGCATCTTTGGCAAACCAAACCCAACACCCTTTGTCAAGGATGGCATCAACAACGTTATCGTTGAAGGTCAGCATGATGCGGTCAATCCTGCTCAAACAGGAACCAAAGCTGCAGCTCACTACCATGTAACGATTGAGCCAGGGGCAACCCAGTGTATTCGCTTGCGTCTTACCTCTCGCCAATTCGCTCAACATGCGGATGATGGTCCCTTTGGTGATCACTTTACCAACGCCCTACAAAGGCGATTGCACGAAGCTGACGCATTTTACGCATCGATAACCCCTCCAAGTGTCAGCGACGATGCAGCCAATGTGATGCGCCAGGCACTCGCTGGCATGCTCTGGACGAAGCAGTACTATTACTATGATGTGCAGCGCTGGCTGAACCCACATGAAGGCGAAGTGGATGAACAACCATCGCGTTGGCACCAACGGAACCAATCCTGGTTTCATATGGTCAACGAGGACATCATTTCGATGCCCGATACGTGGGAATACCCCTGGTATGCTGCCTGGGACCTCGCGTTTCATGCTATCCCGCTGTTTATGGTAGACCCAGACTTTGCGAAACAGCAGTTGGACCTGATGCTTCAGCCTGGTTATCTACACCCAAATGGTCAAATTCCAGCCTATGAATGGAACTTTAGTGATGTGAACCCGCCGGTTCATGCCTGGGCCTGCTATTTCCTTTACTGGAACGAAACGATCACACAGGGCCAAGGCGATATCCAATTCCTAGAACGGGTTTTCCAGAAGTTGCTGCTCAACTTCACATGGTGGATCAATCGCAAAGACCCTAACGGGAATAACGTCTTTGAAGGGGGCTTTCTGGGTCTCGATAATATCGGTGTGTTTGATCGTAGCCATGCATTACCCACCGGGGGGCATCTGGATCAGGCTGATGGTACTGCATGGATGGCCTTTTATTCTCAGATGATGCTGCAAATGGCTATCGAACTGGCCCAGCACAATCCCGTCTACGAAGAGATGGCGTGTAAGTTTTTCGACCATTTTCTGTGGATTGTGGCGGCGATGGATCGCATGGGCGATCATGACGATGAGCTGTGGGATGAAGCAGATGGCTTCTTCTATGATGTCTTGCGACTGCCCAATGGCCGTGCCGTGCGCCTCAAGGTGCGTTCCCTGGTGGGGCTAATCGCCCTGTGTGCCACCATGGTTGTTCCTATCGAAACAGTCAACAAATTACCTACTTTTATGGAACATGTTCGTTGGGTACAAGAGCAACGCCCAGAGTTGATGGCCAATATCCCAACGCTCGAACAGCCGGGTGTCTATGGTCGCCGCTTACTGGCTATTCTGGATGAACACAAACTGCGCCGTGTGCTCACACGCATGCTCGATGAAGAAGAGTTTCTCAGCACCTACGGCATTCGATCCCTCTCACGGTATCACCATGAACATCCATATACATTTACCGTAGACCGTGATGTCTATCGTGTTAGTTATGAGCCTGCCGAGTCCACCACAGGTTTGTTTGGTGGCAACTCCAACTGGCGTGGTCCTATCTGGATGCCGACCAATGTGCTGATCATTCGGGCATTGATTATGTTGTACAGTTATTATGGGGATGACTTTTTGATCGAATGCCCCACCGGTTCGGGGCAGCAGATGAATCTTTGGCAGGTAAGCCGCGAAATTGCCGGACGCTTACAGAATCTGTTCTTACGCAATAATGAAGATCAACGCCCAGTTTATGGTGGTACTCACATCTGGAACGATGATCCCTATTGGCGCGATCTGATCCTGTTCTATGAATATTTTCACGGAGATAATGGAGCAGGACTAGGTGCGAGCCATCAGACTGGATGGACTGGTTTGATCGCCAAGCTGATCGAACTGTACGCCGAGGACCAATCACCACCAGTATAAGCACAGACGGAAGAAGAAGCACCTTGAAAGGTCAGGCATCCGCAGATAATATACCACACACTGATCGGATGCCTGACCTTTTGTCTTCTTATTCTTTCATGCGTGACTGTTTGAGGAGCTGCCAGCCACCGGGTAGGGCAATTGCAGCAACCGCAATTTTGATGATGCCACCCGGAATAAAGGGATAGAACCCGGCCACCAGGGCTTCCGGCAGGCTACCCATGACGACGGCGAGCCAACCCACACCCAGGGCAAAGATAATGATATTGCCAATGACCATCACAACGACCATGGTCAAGATGCGGCGGTCCCAGCCACGTTCGGCCAGCCAACCGACCACAGCAGCAGCAATCACAAAGCCAACGATATAGCCAGCGGTAGCGCCGTGCAGGACTTCCCAGCCAGAGCGACCATCAGCAAAGAAGGGCAAACCAATCGCCCCCTGAAACGCGTAGAACATGAGTGCCAGCGCCCCCAGACGCGAACCAAGCAAACCACCAGCCATCAGCACGGCCAGAGTCTGCAACGTGATAGGTACGGGAGTAAACGGCAATGGAATAGAGATCTGCGCACAGAGTGCAACAAACCAGCTTCCCATTGCGACCAGTACGAGATCGGCGACCCATTTGTTGGAAAGAATACCCTGGCGTGGCAACACCTGCTGTGCCAGCGTTCCCGATGTGTGTGTTCCTGCGTAAGCCATAAATCAAACCTCCTGTTACATTACTCTTCGGCATAGGTTGCAAGCACGGCACCCGCCTCTACGCTTGCACCAACTTCAACCCGGATTTCTCCTATTTTACCAGCTTTTGGCGAAGTGATTTCATTCTCCATCTTCATCGCTTGAATCACAAAGATGACTTGATCAGCTTCCACCGTAGCACCGGGTTCGGTACGAATGGCACCTACAACACCCTGAAGCGGTGAGATAACACCATTCGATGGTGCAGCCATTGCTTTCGCACCATCGGTGCGGACAGCCTTGCTTTTCCGCGCCGGTCCTCGGCTGGCGCTGCCACCGGCACGAACGACCATGGGTGGGCCGCCTACCTCGGCAACACGTACCTGGAAGAGACGGCTGTTCACCTCGACATTGAATGAGCGAATCAAATCTTCTTCGGTTTCCGTGGGCATAATGACATGGGACGGCCCGGCCAGTTCCTTAATCCGCTCGAACAACTCCGGATGGTCTGGAATAAAGTTCACAGTTGCTTCACCGGCAAGAAAGACCGGGTGTTCCAGAGCCGCCTTGAAGAAGGGGATCGTTGTTGTCACACCTTCGATCACATAGTCATTGAGTACCCGCAGCATGCGGCTAATCGCTTCATCGCGGTCCTGGCCCCAGGTGATCAACTTGGACAAGAGCGAGTCATAGTGCTGGGGGATGGTCCAGCCAGCGCGAACGCCACTATCGACACGCACACCCAGGCCGGTTGGTTCGCGGTAATTGCCGATAGTGCCGATGGCAGGGCGGAAGTTTGCCAGGGTGTCTTCTGCCGTGATACGACATTCGATGGAGTGACCACGCGGCACAATGTCCTCTTGGGTAAACCAGAGCGGTTCGCCCTGAGCTACACGCAACTGACCTTTGACCAGATCGATGCCATAGACCATCTCCGTCACGGTGTGTTCGACCTGGATACGTGAGTTCATCTCGAGAAAATAGAATTGCCCATCCTGGTACAGGAACTCAAGGGTACCCGCACCGGAGTAGCCTACCTCTTTGGGCAAGCGTACTGCTGCAGCACCAATCTCGGCGCGTTGTTCAGGTGTAATGACGGGTGATGGCGACTCTTCAATGAGTTTCTGGTGACGGCGCTGAATGGAGCAATCGCGTTCACCAACATACACCACATTGCCATGATTATCGGCCAGGATTTGAATTTCAATATGGCGCGGGTTGTCTAGAAACTTTTCAATATAGAGTTCGCCATTGCCAAACGAAATCTCGGCTTCACGGCGGGCACTTTCAAAAGCCGCTTCAATTTCATCTTCGCTACGAACGACGCGCAGACCCCGACCGCCACCACCGGCAACGGCTTTGATTGCCACCGGGTAGCCAAATTCCTGCGCGAGCTGGACGGCTTCTTCGACACTTTCCAATGGTTTCAGTGTTCCTGGCACCATTGGCACGCCCACTTTGCGGGCAACATTGCGGGCTGCAACTTTCCCGCCAAGGGCCTCGGTCGCATCAGGTGGCGGACCGACGAAGATGAGACCAGTATCGGCCACCGCACGGGCAAAATTTGCATTTTCTGAAAGGAACCCATAGCCCGGATGGATTGCACCGGCGCCCGATTGACGCGCAACCGCGAGAATGCGTTCAATATTCAAATAGCTTTCACTGGCAGGCGATGGCCCAATAAGATAGGCATCATCGGCATAGGCCACGTGGGGGGCATCACGGTCGACTTCAGAATAGACCGCAATGGCTTTCAGGTTGAGTTCGCGGCATGCTCGCATCACACGGAGGGCAATCTCGCCGCGATTAGCAACTAATACGGTGTCAAACATAACGCTCTTTTTCCACTCCTTTGTTCTGATTTTTCCTTTGAATCTTTCGTTGAACAAACGACCCGTTACTGAATCCCTCGCTGCGCTGATTGGTGCAGCACTGCTTACAGACCGACAATACCCGTCAACCCACGTCCTGCGCGTTGGAGGCGTTCAATATTACGCCATGATGGAGCGGTATAGGGTCTTCGGGCGGCCCCACCCTGTTGTATCAGCAGCCGTGATCCCGACCAGTTTGGATTGGTAGCAGCTCCGTCTGGATCATCAACCACGATTTCCAGACAGCATCCAATGGCTGCCATAATGGCGGTTGCTTCATCAACACTTGGAGTTGGTTCAATTGTTAGCATTGTGCTCTCCTTGCTGTCTGGCTGGTACAGTTAGCGCTGATCCTGATCGTTAATCCGTCGGGCCAGTTCATCGCGAATTTCAAAGGTACGTTTCTCGCCTAGTTCAGTATAGAGCGTATCCCACAACCAACGCCAGGCTGGTGGTTCGGCGTGCCATGGTTGCGTTTCACGTTGGCTATGGGCATTTTTGATAATTTCCGCACGACACCATTGCTGTGCCTCTTCGAGGGTATTAAAGAGGCAACCGGCCCAGATACGCCAGTATGGGGCGCCAACATATTTTACAAAAGCGGTAAACTGTGGCGACGATCCAACGGTATCCATGACCACCGCTCGCCAACCGTGCTCTACCGTTTCCCAACGGACATCATATTCACTCATTGTAGCATATCTCCTTTCATCACTCGATGGCTCGACCAGTCATTTAGAGCGGAATATTGCCATGTTTGCGTGGCGGCAAGCTCTGACGCTTGGTGCGTGACAGACGCAACGCACGGATCAACTCTGGGCGGGTCTGGCTCGGTTCAATCACTGTATCGACAAAACCACGCTCAGCCGCAACATAGGGGTTGGAAAAGCGCCGCTGATACTCTTCTGACAATTCCGTGCGACGCGTGGCCGGATCCGCTGCTTCGGTAATCTCACGTCGGAAGATAATGCCGACCGCAGCATCAACGCCCATCACCGCGATTTCGGCAGTCGGCCAGCTGAAGTTAAAGTCAGAGCGCAGATGTTTGCTCGACATCACGATATAAGCGCCACCATAGGCTTTGCGCGTAATCACCGTCAGTTTGGGAACGGTGGCCTCGCAATAGGCATACAGCAGTTTGGCACCGTGGCGAATAATGCCGCCGTATTCTTGCTGCGTGCCTGGCAGAAACCCAGGAACATCAACAAACGAAATGATCGGAATATTGAATGCATCGCAGAAACGGATAAAGCGAGCACCCTTCACCGAACTATCAATATCGAGGGTACCTGCCAGGTAGTTGGGTTGGTTGGCAACCACGCCAACGACATGACCGTCGAGGCGAGCCAGACCAATGACAATATTTCGCGCCCACATCGATTGGATTTCAAAGAAGAACCCATCATCGACGACTGATTCAATCACGGCATTGATATCATAGGGCCGACGGGGATTATCGGGTACCAGGGTATTCAGCCGATCATCGGTGCGCTGTGGATCATCATCGGGTGGAATATACGGTGGGTCTTCCATATTGTTTGCGGGCAAGAAAGAGAGCAAGGTGCGAATTTGATCAAAGCATGCTTGCTCGCTTTCGGCCGCAAAATGGGCAACACCACTGCGGCTGTTGTGAATGCCAGCACCGCCAAGCTCATCAAACCCAACTTCTTCACCGGTCACGGTTTTAATCACATCGGGGCCGGTAATATACATCTGACCGATGCCCTGTACCATAAAAATAAAGTCTGTGAGTGCTGGTGAATAGACCGCACCGCCAGCACATGGGCCGGTAATGACCGAGAACTGTGGGATCACCCCACTGCTCAACACGTTGCGGTAGAAGATTTCACCATAGCCTGCCAGCGAGGCAACCCCTTCTTGAATCCGAGCACCGCCGCTGTCATTGATACCAATGCAGGGTACCCCCATGCGGAGCGCAAGGTCCTGGACTTTGCAAATCTTTTCGGCAACGACTTCACCCAGCGAACCACCAAAAATGGTGAAGTCCTGGGCAAAGACACAGACTGGCCGACCATCGATGGTGCCATGACCAGTCACCACCCCATCGCCAAGTGGCTTTCGTTTGTCCATACCAAAGTTATTGCTGCGATGAACCGCCATGGCATCGAGTTCGGAAAACGACTCCGGATCGAGGAGTGCGTGAATCCGTTCGCGGGCGGTCAATTTCCCCCGGTCGTGCTGCTTTTGAGTCGCTTGCAAGTCGGTATCGGCGTTTTTTTGACGTTCACGCAAGTCGGCAATTTTTTCAGCAGTCGTAGAAAGAAGCATCGATTATTTCCTTTCTATTGTTCTCTCTGTTACACTTTTTTAACCAAATTTCTCTCTGGAGGATTACGTATGTATCTATTATGCCAGGTGAAGCCGGTCCATACCAGGGAGTTTTACCCAGAATCAACCTACTGGTTTCACCCGACGTGAGACCGGGAATTTCACCCGGAAACACATAGATGACGAAATTGCTAACAGGTGAAGGGATGAAAGAAGGACGGATACATGTTCACGATAAAGAGGGTGTGGCTGCAAAAGACCCACACCCTGTTGACAACAGACAGCAGCAAATGGCTTATCCATCGTACAAAAGGCGTACTGGATTAGCAATTGCCAGTTGCTTGCAATTCAGCCGAGGTGATATCGCCACGATAGAGCAATCGCCCTAACGCTCCCATTCGGCGGAGCGTTTCGTCGATACCATTCAGCTCAAGTTCGGCGAGTGTTACTTCAAAATGGAGTGATGGATCCCGATGCGCATGCTCGTGAATCAAACGATGAATCTCCTGACGAATAATCGGCCAGTCAGCAAACCACGCTTTCAATTCATCGGATGGTTGTGGAACCGTTTCAGTTGTCGAATCACTCATAAACCTAGCCTTCCTGGTGGCCGGGTGTCCCTTGCGGCTAAAAACATGGTCCACGTCGACCACGGCAAACCACTTCCTCTTTCTCTACGTTACCTTATTTTAACACACTTTCGCGATCATGTTGTCAAACGGTCGGTCTTTCTTTTCGCATCAATAACGCTTCATACTGTTTGAGCAGACGCTTGCCCGCGGCGTGCCAGGTAAACTGGTGGTGTGCCCGTTCAGCGGCACTGCGCGCTAGGCGCTGGGCCAGCTGCGGGTCACGCAGCAATGTGGTGATCTGGCGAGCCAGGTCGGTCGGGTCATCTGGGCGGAAGAGCAAGCCATCGCGGTCTTCTTGCACTAATTCGCGTACCACGGGCAAATTCGCTGCAACCAGCGGGCGACCAGCAGCCATATATTCCAGCACCTTGATGGGACAACAGCCCTGCACGACATTGCGGTCGTTGAGCGATAGGGGCGCCACACAGAGCGTGGCCTGGGCGATCATCGCGGGTACCTGGTGATGGGCGACCGCTGGTTCAAGCTGCACATATTGCTCCAGGCCGAGTTTGCGAATCTGGCGTTCCAGCAGTTTGCGCTGGCGGCTGCGGCCACGCCCAACGATACGCAGACGGGCGGGATGGTGGGCGATAATCAGCGGCAGAGCGCGAATCATCACGTCGAGGCCCTGCCACTCGGCCAGCGTGCCAACGTACAGGATCACCGGTGGCTCGCTATCGGGTATCGGCACGGGCGATGGGGCAAATTCGCTGGGGGTTATGCCATTGCGAATGATCGTTATCCGTTCGCGGGGCACGCCCAGGCTCACCAGAAACGCCCGTGTGACATCGGATGGACAGATAACCGCCTGACTCAGGGCGAGGGTGGCCAGTTCCTGTTCACGGATTTTGTGCAGCAACGGATGCTGGCGCAGGTCGGGATAGTGGTAGGGTAATTCAATACTGGGCAGGCCATTGACCTCAAAGAGGGTGCGATACCCAGAACCGACACGGGCCTGGGCCAGTTGCAAGCCACTCCAGATAGAACGATAATGCACGAGATCATAGGCCGGCGCCGCAGCCACATGATCCATCACCGCGTGACCAAACGCAACCGCTCGTTCCAGAAAGGTCAGTCCAGGCCGCTCTGGTGGTACGCGGATGATGCTGGCGCCTTCATAGGTTGCGTGGCCGGGCAACTCACCATCGCCGGCTGTGATCAGCTGAACCTGGTAACCGCCGGCGACCAGACTGCGGACAAACTGGGTGATATGCAGACTGGCTCCCTTGGGACCAGGTACCACATCAAATGCTGTGTAAAGGACACGCATAACGAGATTCAATTGTAGTATAATTTTGTGAGAATGCAAGTGTGTCGTGGCATCTCTTGCGCGTAGTATGCGTAACAAAACACGTCGAGGAGGGTATGGCTAACCCAATCTACCTTGCGTTTGGCGATGCGCCCCAGGCTATCCTCAGTGTGATGGATGGCCTGCGCTTGCGTGAACAACAGCAGGCACTCCAGGAGGAACAGTACCGTCAGCGGATCGCCCAACGCACGTGGCTGCCGTGGTTGCTGTTTGTGCTGGGTATTGGCGCGTTTGGATTGGATGTTGTGCTTGGCTTTCGCACGAGCCTGTTTGCGCTGGTCGGTATCTTCTTCTGGGTGGCGGCGCTGGTTACGGCCAAAGCGATCTACGGCCTGCAGCGGTTGGCTAGCTGGCTGGCGTGGTTTCCCTGGTTCACGCTGCTGGTAGGCTTGATCTGGCTGATGGTTGTGCTCTGGGCTGACCGGCTTGGTCCAATCGGTGATATCTGGTTTCAATTGCGGCTTGTGTTCCTGTTTGGTATTGGGGTGATCGGCGCCGTCTTGATCTGGTCACGCTTGAGACGTTACAACGTCGGTTCACCCAGGCAGCCAGTTGCATTTCCCGCCCATTTTGAGACGATTCGCACGGTTATCCAGACCCTGCGCGATGACGTTGCCAATGGCGGGAGCTTTGCCGGTCACCTGGATTTGACCGGTTTGCGGCGCCCGGAAAAGCGCATGCAGCAGCGTCCAGATGCGCGTGGCCGGGCGGTGGAGTATTATCGGGATGAATGGTTTCGCCTGAAGAGCAAGCTCTACGATGGCAATTTGCTGCGTATTTCGGCGGTCGAGAGTACACGGGTGCGCAATGCCTATCGCAAACGCAGCCGTAGCGGCAAGATGAAACACAAGCCGGAGAAGGTGAAAAACCATCTACAGGAGTTGCGGGTGCGTGTTGCTTACAATCCGCAGGTGTATCACCTGGCGCCGACCAGCACAGCCCAACCTGGCACGCGCATTGGGCAGTATCAGATCGTTGAGATTGATAGCAGCGATGGGATGCTGAATATTCTGGCCCAGGCGGGCCGAACGACGATTCAGGCCAGCGATATGTTAGGCGTGTTGCGCTTTGCGTATGATCAGTTGCAGCGAAGGAGCGGCTCATGAATCAGCGAGGTACCGTGACTCTTGTGCTGGCAGTTGTGATTATCATGCTGATTATGGGGACGTCTGCCGGGCTGGCCTGGAACCAGACCGAAACGGCGAAATACACACAGCATGCCGGTTGGTCCTATGCGATGACGGCACCCGTTACGCTCCAGTTGATGGACCTCACGGGTGATGGTCGGACGAACTTGTTTGCCCAGAACGACAGGAGCATTGCCCTGCTCAACCCGGATGGCAGTGAGCATGTTCGCCGGCAGTTTGATAATCAGATTATGTCCACGCTGGGTGATATCAACAACGATGCGGTTGAAGAAATGATTCTTGCGCTGACGTTATCGCCGGGCGTGGCCGCGCTCCAGGCGCTGAATGCAAGCGGTGAGCAACTCTGGAGTGCGCAGGCCAATGGGTTGCGCTCGCAGCCCAGCAGGGTGCGTTTTGTGCGCTTTGATTCGGGTTGGCAGGTGGTTGTTGGCGATGAAGACGGCCAATTGATGGCTTTTGATCTCAGCGGCAACGAGGTGTGGCGGACAAATCTGTCCAGCGGCGATATCATTCGCGGGCTTGATGATACCACCGTCGATGGTGTGCGCTATCTGGCGGCGGCGAACCAGGATGGCAGTGTGGCCCTGTATGATGCCAGCGGTCTGCCACGCTGGACGTATCAGCTGGGTGAACCAATCCGCCGTTTACGCACGTTTGACCTGGATGGTGATAACCAGAACGAGATTGTGCTCGGTGGTGATGCGGGCCGGCTGGTTCTGTTGCAGGCGGCTGATGGCAGCGAGCGCTTCAGTATATCCATAGGCCAATCCATTGCGGAGATCCGCGATGGCGAACTGAATGGCGATCCCTCATCGCGTGAGCTGGTGGTGGGTGGGCGCGATGGCGGTGTCTGGGCGTACTCGCTCAATGGTGCGGCACTCTGGTCGGCGGCGGTGGCGGATCGTGTCCGTGATATTGTGGTCTACGATCAAGATGGCAATGGCGTCGATGATGTGCTGGTGGGTGACCGTTCTGGTGGGTTAACGCTCTTTACGGGCAGCAGCGGCAGCCGTTTTCCGCTGGCGGCCCGATCCGCGGAGATTACGAGCATGGAGGCGGGCACGGTCAATGGGCAAGCGACGACTGTGGTCGGCGATCAGGTCGGTATGCAAACTATGACGATTCGCCGAGAAACAGCGCCATGGTGGTATAACCCGCTCCTGATCGGGGTATTGCTCTCGATAGGGGTAGCGGTGGTTGCCTGGTTTTTTGCGACGAACCCGGCTAGACCAGCAGTTGAGGTATCAGCGGTCGATCAGAGCATCGAAGGCTTGCGTGCCCAGCGCACCATGCTCTATGAGCGCATTGCGGATGTGGAACGCCTGCGCGACACGGGCGAGATGCCAGCCGAAGCCTATTTGCTGCGGCTGCGCGACCTGCGCAAGCAACTGGCCGATATTGAGGCTGCCATGCTGAAGGCGGGCGAGGCGGTGCAGGTGCAGACGGTAAAATGCCCGAACTGCGGTGGGAGTGTGACGCTGGGCAGTGATCGCTGTGACTATTGCGGCCAGGTGATTATCCGTTGATGGGCGGTGCAGCAACTTTTGCCCGGACCGTTCGTCTCATTGGGCAGGAGCAGTAGAGCGGAGGTTTTTGATGCAACATCCTATCGAACCACGGACATCGGGCGTGTTGGCGCAGTTTAGTCGTGCCCCGGCCTGGGTGCAGATTCTGGCGATTGTCGGGTTTTTGACTATTGGGATCATCATGTTTCGGCTGGTGGCTGGGCTGGTGGTGCTGGCAGCGGTGTTGTTTGTGCTGTATATGATTGGCAAGTGGGTACGTCTCCGGCGGCCGCCCCTTGTAGCCAGCGCAGTCTCTATGCGCTGTAGGTGCGGCGTCCAGCCGCACGGCGGTCGGGAGGAGCGCAC
>JAAURD010000181.1 GCA_012034075.1 Chloroflexaceae bacterium
GCGGGGACCCTTACGCCGCTAGGCACTCCACACTCTCTCAAACCGCCTACCAGCCCTCACCCGAATTTGGTATGACAGGCAAAGATATGCGAGCAATGGGCAAAATCACTGGCATGACCAGTGCAAACACTGGTATACTGAATATGGGTGGTTTGCGTTGTTCGTCTACTATCCCCGCTGGCCGGTACGCAAATCATAAAAGCATGGAGAATATGGGATTGCCCAGGAAGAAATGAACATCTAATAAGGAGGAATGTATGCCACAGGTCATCATCAACGATGAATTGATGGAGGCTATGGAAGGTGAAATGGTCCTTGATATTGCTCGACGGCATGGTGCCCACATTGGCTTTGCCTGTGATGGTCGCGGGTTTTGCCAGACCTGTGAATGCCGGGTGCTTCAGGGTGCTGAAGAACTCTGTCCACCCAATCATATCGAGCAGCGTGTATTCAATCCAGAAGCGTTAGAGCACGGCTACCGTCTGGCGTGTCAGGCGGCTGTGTGTGGTAGTGGCACAGCTCAGGTGCTGACCCGCGCCGAAGAGCTGCGTCGTCTGGCAGCTATGGTCGTCGCACCTCCTGCGGGTACCACCGCCGGCTACAACCTGGGGCGCGTGTTACGCAGTATGGGGGTACTCGTCGCCGAACGTGCAATGCGCGTGCCAGCAGTGCTGCCGATGATTTTGCCACAGTTGCGAGCAATGCCACCGCATTTTCCTGGTATCAAGAACTATGTGAATGATACCAAACGGGTGCTTCAACGTACTCTGAAGGATAAGCCAAACATCCCGACTTGATACCACCCTCTACACAAGCGTTCAGTGGGTTCTGTCGAGAGGTGATACCAAATGGCAAGCATCGATATGAGACGTAGGTGCAGCGTGCCGCCGCACGGCGGTCGGGACGACCGCACGCACGTCTCAGACGGAAGTACGACTGCAGCCTGCTTTGTAGGTGGCGCAGCGCGCTGCGCCCTTACAAAGCCAGGCAGCTCCGCGTTCGATCAAAGCGCATACCCGTGAATCACCCGAATTTGGTATGCTGTGTTGGCAAGGTTAGCACAGCACCTCTGTAGCAACTGCCCGCAGTTATGCTGGTCGGCGGATACCCGGCAGCTTCCAGCCACGCACCAGATCGACCACCGCTGCGCGACTGGCTTCAGCCCCAAAGCCCCACGCAAGCAGGCCAAGATAGTCACTCCAGGGGTCAGCACCAAACGTGGCATGGGTTAGATAGAGCTGGCTAAACCCGGCCCCGGCCAGAAAGCCGACTGCAATGAGATAACTGATGATCAGAAAGATTTGCAAGCGATACCGGGCCAACAACGCGCGTTCGGTCTGTTCGGCTGGCTGGTTGGTGGGCAAAAAGGGTGGCGGGGCCAACAGTTGCAGCGCCTGCGCACCGGTGGCAACGATATCCAGACCGTTGCCACCCATTGTTTCTGGACGGTCTGCGTCACCGCTGGTCGGTAACGCGAGGGTTGCGGGTAGTCGAGCGTGTCGCTGGTTCGATGGCAACAATGGTGTTGCGAATCGCTGCATCAATGCGTTGTTCAAGGCTGGCATAGTCCGCCTCGGTTTCATCCGCTGGTGGTTGCAGTTCGTTCAAGTCCCACTGGAGATGCAATTCTTCTTGCAACTGGGCACGCTGGGCCGGCGTGCTGAGCTGGCTGCGCAATCGTTTGAGTTCGTTAAATCGTTCCTGCAAACGCAAACCCAGGTTTGTCTTATAGGTGAGCGGATCCAATACCTGGCGCAACTCTTCGGAACTCTGCATATCGGGCACTCGTTGCACAATGTTATCGAGTTCACGGGCAATGGTGAGCTGATACGTACTTGCATCATCCAGTTGCTGCAAATGCGTTTCGATTTCACGCACACAGGCAAACTGACGTTGCCAGCCCAGCTGGTCACGCCGCCAGCGAATCCAGATAGCCTCGGCACGGTCGAGAATCACCTCGGCTTCATCCCACTGCTGCATCTGGACCGTCGTCTCGGCATCGAGCATCGCCGCCTCAATCCGCTGCCAAAAACTGTCCGCCAGCTCTGGTGCGCTATCGATCTGGCGGCGCAGCTGCCCAATGCGTACCAGCATCTGATCGCGCGAATGGCCCTGCACGCGGTAGGCGGATACGGCGGTGCCCACCAGCACACCGAGCACCAGCACCAGGAATGGGATGAGCGCCTGGCTTTTGACGGTCACAACTATCGGCAGCGTGAGCAGACCAGCCTGATAGCTGATCAACAGGTTGCCCGTGAAGAGTCCACTCGGTATCTGCTGCAAGTTGATCACCACCTGCAACGGCACCAGGCTGCCTGGTTCTATCTGATCGGGCAATGGCGCAACCTGAATATGGCTGCTGGGCAGCACTGCTCCTTTATCATCCCGTTCCAGGTCCTGAGGGATAATCTGCACCCGGTTCATTGGTTCGGTAACTGTGAGCAGGACGGTTCGCTGAATCTGGTCGCCACGCACGCCAGCGACCGTAATCTGACTCGGCTGGGTGGTCACGCTTGATTGAGCACTGGCGGTGGGTGGTAGTAGCAACAAGAGCAGCATGAGCAGCAGCAGTATACGTGCTCCTGCCATGGGTTTTGTCTTTTTGCCGCTATTCAAATGACGGTGCATAGAGCAAACCACCGTCGATCCAGAGCGCGTTAAGCCCACGCTCAAGGCCGAGAGGTGTTTCAGGGCCGAGATTGCGTTCATACATCTCGCCATAGTTGCCCATCTGCTCGATAATAAGCAGAGCCGTGTCAGGTTCCAGGCCGAGATCAGTCCAGAGCGAACCATCAAGACCTAAAAAGGTACGAATACGCGGGCGTTCGCTGGCAAAAAAGTCGCTTACATTGCTCGAGGTGATGCCAAACTCTTCCGCCTGGATCGTCACAAAGATGGCCCAGCTCACAGCATCACGCCATGAACTATCGCCCTGTTGCACCACCGGTGCCAGTGGCTCTTTCAGCAGCGGGATGGGCACAATACCATGGTCTACTGGGTCATCCAGCAGCAGACGCCGTGCTTGCAGACCCGACCAATCGGCGGTGACTGCATCACATTCACCGTTTTCGTAGGCGGCATACATGGCATCGATGTTGTCGAAGACGGCCAGATCATAATCGACCTCACGTGTCTGCAAAAAATCGCGGGCATGTTGTTCGGATGTTGTGGCAGTCTGCACACAGACAACGAGTGGACCTTCGCCCGGCAGCAAATCGCCATCGTTGGTCAGATTGTCCTCAAGTGTCAAAATCCCCTGGCTATCGTAAAAAATCACGGGTCCAAAATCGAGACCCTCGGTTATATCACGACTCAGGTTCCACGAAGAGTTGCGTAAGAGCACGTCAATCTCGCCATCACGCAACGCTTGAAAGCGTTCTTGCGTATCCAGCGACCGGAAGGAGACCGCGTCGGCATCACCGAGCACGGCCAGGGCAATCACGCGGCAAAAATCGGCATCAAAGCCGCTATAGCTGCCATCTGACTCACGCAGGCTAAACCCTGGCAGTTCGCCATGCACCCCGCAAATCAGCTCGCCCCGCTGCTGGACCAGATGCAAACGACTGCGCAGGTCTGGCGCTCTGTCCGGAGCACCGGGCAGAGGAGCACGGGTATCCGGGGGTGGTGTTGGCGCCATCACGGGCTCGGTGCTGCGGAACGTCCCTGGACACAGCCAGCGAGCAAGAAGACCAGGCTTGCAAGCAACCAGACGTGTCGGCTCATCATATTCCCTCCGGGTGCTAGAGCGTCTGATGTCACCTATGCGCCATTGGTACTGACTATTTCACTATAATCGCCGTTTTCGATCTCTTCGCCGGGTTCGGGTTCATCACACGAAACGGCTGCTACGCGGTCGCCGCTATTCAAATTATGAATAGTCACGCCTTGTGTCGCTCGACCCAGGCGCGAGATGCCTTTGACGGTGGTGCGCATGACAATGCCGCTGGCGGTAATCAGGGTTAACAGCGATGTATCGTTGACCACCAGGGCTGCGGCAACTTCATCTTTCTCGCGCAATTTCAGGCCAATGACACCACTGGTACCGCGACCTTTGGTCGGAAAATCGCGTAGGGTGGTGCGTTTGCCAAAACCACGGGCACTGACCAGCAACAGGTCGGCCTGTTTATCACCGACCAGCCCCATACCCACGACCTGATCGCCATCATTCATGCGCACGCCAATCACGCCGCTGGCCGGCCGCCCGGTTGAGCGTACTTCTTCCTGCCGGAAGCGGATAATCTGCCCACGAGCGGTTGCCATCCAGATATCTTCATTGCCATGGCTCATGCAGACCCAGCCCAACACATCATTCTCTTCGAGGCCAATTGCAATCAAGCCATTCGAGCGCACCTGGCTATATTCTTTCAACAGGCTGCGCTTGATCTTGCCGCGTTTGGTCGCCATCAGTAGGTATTCGCCATCATCAAAACTGGGTACAGCTAGCACCGAGGTGACCTGTTCGCCCGGCTGCAACGATACCAGGTTCACCAGCGCCAACCCTTTGGCGGTACGGCTGGCATCTGGCACTTCATGCGCCTTGAGCTGGTAGACCTTGCCTCGGTCGGTAAAGAAGAGCAGGTCATCGATGGAGTTACAGGTGACAATATGACGGACTACATCCTGTTCGCGGGTGACCATACCGCGAATACCGCGTCCTCCGCGCCGCTGGGTGCGATAAGTGTCGATAGATTGACGCTTGATCGAGCCACGATCCGTCACCGTAATCATCACTCGGATTTCAGGAATGAGGTCTTCATCGCTCACTTCACCATCGGCATCGGGCTGAATATGGGTCCGCCGGGCATCGCCATACTTTTCTTTCAGATATTGGAGATTATCGGTAATGATGGCCAGCACTTTTTGCGGATCAGCCAGGATCGCTTCCAGTTCTTCGATCAGTTGCAGGACTTCGCGGTACTCATCTTCGATCTTTTTGCGTTCGAGGGCCGCCAGGCGGCGTAGCTGCATATCGAGAATGGCCTGGGCCTGAATAGTGCTAAGCTGGAACCGGTCAATCAAACGTATGCGGGCATCTTCGGCTGAGGGAGATTCCCGAATGGTGCGAATCACTTCATCCAGATTGTCCAGGGCAATTTTCAGCCCTTCCAGAATATGGGCTCGTGCTCGTGCCTTCTCCAGATCAAATTCGGTGCGCCGCCGAATCACTTCTTGACGGTGCTCAATGTAGGATTGCAGGATCCGCTTGAGCGTCATCACTCGTGGTTGGCTGCCGCGCTCAATCAGGGCGAGCAGATTCACGCCAAAGGTTGTTTGAAGCTGGGTATGCTTAAACAGGGCATTGAGGACCTTTTTGGGTTGGGCATCTTGCTTGAGCATAATCACCAGACGCATACCGGTGCGGTCCGATTGGTCCTGTACATCGCGAATACCCTCAATCTTGCGATCCTTGACCATATCGGCAATGCGTTCGTGCAGGCGTGCTTTATTCACCTGATAGGGCAGTTCGGTGACGACAATATGGAAACTGCCGCGGTTGCCCTCTTCAATATGGGCTTTGGCCCGCAGGGTGAGGCTGCCACGACCGGTACTGTAGGCATTGATAATGCCATCGGCCCCCAGGATAGTGGCTCCGGTGGGAAAATCAGGCCCAGGCAGAATGGTGATCAAGTCATCTACGGTGGCATCGGGATGCTCGATCAAATGGATAATGGCGTTGCACACCTCGGTCAGGTTGTGTGGTGGGATATTGGTTGCCATACCGACGGCAATACCGGAAGCGCCGTTGAGCAGTAGGTTGGGCAAGAGCGCTGGTAATACGGTTGGCTCTTCGTGCTCGCCATCGAAGTTGGGTCGAAAATCGACGGTGTTCTTCTCAATATCGACGAGCATCTCTTCGGCAATTTCGGTCAGGCGGGCCTCAGTATAACGATAGGCCGCTGGTGGGTCGCCATCCACCGAACCAAAGTTGCCCTGCCCGTCGATCAGTGGGTAGCGCATGTTCCAGGGTTGGGCCAGCCGTACCAGCGCATCATACACCGCGCTATCACCATGCGGATGATATTTTTTGAGCACCTCACCAACAATACCCGCACATTTCGAGTAGCGTTGATCGTGGCGCAAACCCTCACGTAGCATCGCATATAAAATGCGCCGTTGCACGGGTTTTAAGCCGTCGCGTGCATCGGGGAGGGCCCGTGAAACAATGACACTCATGGCATAGTCGAGGTACGAGCTACGCACCTCATTGGTGATATTGACGATATGGACTGTCCCGATCTCCATACTGTTTATGCTCCTAAAAGGACAGGAAACGCCCTTTGCTGGTTGAATGCGGTGGTCTGAGTACGCTTGATGTTTTTTGCTACGCCTATGGCATAGCGCCAACCAAAAGCCTTTTTTGAGCAACACACAGCAGAGACCGGTACAGACACCAGTATGGGCAGTACCCACGCACCATTGCTGTGTATCAAGAAAAGGGCTTTTGGCTCATTGCAAACACCTATAGTATACCATACACGGCGTATTGTTGGCAAGCTACCGAACATGCACCATGACTTGTCCGCCTCTGTGTTGGGGGTTGTGCTGGTTTTCTGAGGATACCGCCCGTATGGCTTATGGGGTTTGTACCACGACCTGATCGCGGCCATTGCGTTTGGCCTGGTAAAGTGCCTGGTCGGCGGCCTTGATCAGCGCATCAGCATTGTCGCCGTGATCGGCAAAAATGGCGACGCCAAGCGATGCGGTAACCGGATGAAGCGTTTGACCCTGGTATGGTACGACTATCGTTCGGATACCGGCACGAAGGTCTTCGGCCCGCTGACGGGTGTGTTGAAGCGATGTTCCTGGCAGCACCAGGGTAAATTCTTCGCCACCGTAGCGGCAGGCAATATCATCGCCACGGATGCTGGTGCGCAAGAAGCCGCCTATCGCGCGGAGCAAGACATCGCCAGCATCATGCCCATAGGTATCGTTGAACCGTTTAAAGTGATCAATGTCAAGCATAATCACACCAACGGGTTGATGCTGACGCGCTGCACGCAGTAACTCACGGGGCAGCATCTCGTCAAGATAGCGTCGGTTATACAGTCCGGTGAGCGGGTCCTGGATCGCTTGCTGTTGCAATTTCTCGCGGAGCATCAGGTTGTGTAAGGCCAGCGCTATCTGACGACCCATGGTGTTCGCCAGTTGTTGCCAGCGGTGGCGATGCTCCGGCACAGCCGCAGGATCATGGTCAAGATGGATGATGCCAAAGGTTTCACCCTGCATCACCAGCGGCACACACAGGCGGTGTCGCGCGGATGAGAGCGTCATTGAATGTGCCTGGTGCATCTGACCGAGACTCTGTTCTAAAGCCACACCATTGTTCCATGCATCGCCCCAATGGGTCACTGCGACAAACCGGGTTGTCTCCTGCTGGCGGATATAGAGCGTGCCGGAGAGCCCTGCAAACAGTTGGGTCGCACTGCCGGCAATCACCGTATAGGCATCCTTGACGTTTGTGCAGGCTTGCAACTGATCGCTCATGTCGTTGAGCAGGAGCATATCCTGGTTTTGTTGGCGCAACCGTTCATTTCCCTGCGCCAGGCGCTCATTGGCACGCTGCAGAGCAAGTTCGGCTTTTTTGCGTTCGGTGATATCGCGTGAGATACCACAGATAACGTCCTGACCATCCCAGATACCGGTGACAATACGGGTCTCTACGGGAATAAGCTCGCCTGTTTTAGTCATCAATGGCACCAAACAAAAGGTCTTTTTACCATTGATCATATCTTGAAAGATCGACAGCACTTCCTGACGATGTTCAGGAGGATGCATATCGACCACGCGACGACACAACAGTTCTTCGCGGGTATAGCCCAGATGCTGTTCCACGGCGGCATTGACATGGATCAATGTACCATCCATACGAACAATAAAGAGCAAGTCATCCAGGGTGTTAAAGAGCGTTTGCAGATTGTGCTGGTTACGCTTCAGGGCAACCTCAGTAGTGATACGGACAATCGTGCTGCCAATCTGGGCGGCAATCGCTTCGAGCAATTCACGCGTCGGTAGGGAAAAAGCATCCAACGAATGTGACCCAAGATTGAGCACAGCAATCAACTTCTGGTGGTGCTTAATGGGCAGGATAGCCACGGCACGGACGTCTTCGTGACGTCGTTGAGACGGAACGAAAGGAAATGCCGTATAGGATTGGTAGATGGGCCGGCCGGTTTTGACGGTTTCGGCCTGGGGCGCATCCGCTTCAATATGGCTGACTTGATCGAGAAAACACTCAGACAGACCGCGATGAACCACCAGATCCAGACTGCCCTGCTGCTGATCAACGAGATAGATCCCACCACAATCGACGCCTTCAAGCTGTAACACGGTATCGAGCACCAGATTGAGACCTTCGGTAAGATCGCTGGTATTGCTGAGCATGGTGGTCAGCTGATGTTGAACTTGCAGTGATTGTTCGGCTCTTTTGCGCTTGCTCACATCGTGAACGATGGAGAAAAGGAGCGTGCGGCCATACATCTCAATCGGGCTACTGTACACCTCGACATCACGGATCTCGCCCGACTTCAGGCGATGCCGGAACTCGAAGAAGATGCGCTGTTCGATCAGTGCCTGGTGCATTTCCTGATAAATCTGTTCTGGCGGGAGGATATTGATTGCACAGATATGCAATGTGCAGAACGTCGCACGATCATAGCCATAAAAATCACAGGCAGCCTGGTTGGCGTCAATGATCGTGCCATGTTGGGGGTCGATCAGGAGTTTGACTGCACGGTTCTTCTCGAACATAGCGCGATAGAATGTTTCGCTCTGGGCAAGCACTGCCTCGGCCTGCTTGCGTTCGGTGATATCGCGGTTACTGGCGCGATAGCCGAGCCATTCACCAGCGATGTCATAGACAGGTTGGCAGACGTGCCCAATCCAGCGCTCATCACCATTCTGTCTGATGATCCGAAACTGGAGCTCATGCGTCGAAAAATGATCGGGGGGGAGTCGCAGATGATCCATCACGCGTTTTCGGTCATCAGCATGGATAATGCGTTTGAGCAGGCCCGGATCGTCCATGAACGCTTCAGGTGGGTAGCCGTGATGCGCAAACACGAAGGCGAAACATAGCGATAGCTCTGATCCGGGATTCAACCAGAATTCCCA
>JAAURD010000182.1 GCA_012034075.1 Chloroflexaceae bacterium
GGGAATGCCAGGGGATATCGGGCGGCAGCACGCCCTGGAGTATTTGCCGGAGAAGAATCTGGTATGAGGAACTACGCTCGCTTAAGCGCTTAAGCACTGCAACACTGCAACGCTCCAACGCTCCAACGCTCCGACTGCTCCAACGCTTCCCGACTCAGTCCCCTATGCATCAGGGGTCTTTTGTTGCACTTTTCTTACTATCAGTATCCATACGTATTGCGCTCATACTCAGTCCCCTATAGAATAGTAGCGTACCCTGTTTCGTTTCAGCACCTGACGACTCTACTCGGATGTCATGATGAACGCTCTGTAGTCAGAACCAGTACCTATGTGAGGAGTAGTATGCCAACACACAACCGTCCGCAACCATCCAAAATATCCACCTTCGTCCATACTCTCAAGCGCCGCTCCAGGAAACCTGGGCTGTTCAGCCCAGGTGTGCTGCTTGTTGCGCTTATCTGTAGCGTGTTGCTGCAGCCCCAATCGGCCATGCCCCAGACCAGCTGGCAGCTGTTTGAACTGGCTTGGTCATCTATCGAAGCCGACTTCGCTACCCAAAGTATCGCCGCTGGTGACGTTGATGGCGATGGTGACCTTGATCTGGCGACCGGCAATAGCGGTCGCTCTGATCTTTCCGACCCTACCTGTATTGTTGGTGCAACCAACCGTATCTACCGCAACGACAACGGCAGCCTGACGCCCCGAAGCTGTCTGGGTTTCACCCGAAGCCGATGCCACATGCAGTATCGCCTGGGCCGATGTTGACGGCGATAACGACCTCGACCTGGTCGCGGGCAACTTCAATGCACCCAACCGTATCTACCGCAATGAGAGCACTACCGAAGAGATTATCCTGACCCTGGCTTGGTCTTCCGACGAGGAGGATGCCACCAGGAGCATTGCCTGGGGCGACTACGACGGCGATGGCGACCTTGATCTAGCCGTGGGCAACTTCAATCAAGCCAACCGCATCTACCGCCAACGACAGTACCACCGATGCTATCAAGCACTGACCCCGGGTCTGGTCCTCGTGACGACGAGGAGGATGCCACCAAGAGCATTGCCTGGGGCGACCTCGATGGTGATACCGATCTTGATCTGGTCGTGGGCAACTTCAACCAGCCCAGTCGCATCTATCGCAACGACAGCGGCACGCTGACGCTGGCCTGGAGTGCGCCCAGTGCTGAGCCAACCCAGACGATTGTGCTCGGTGACGTCGATAACGACAACGACCTCGATATTGTCCAGGGCAACTATAACCCTGATGATCCACCTCTTCCCAACAAAAACCTGCGCGTTTTCACCAACAACAGCACCATCACCACCATTGATGTTGCCGAAGGATGGACCTGCGATGAACTGTCGAACCCAGATGAACAATGCCGCGAGTCGAACCCGGTCTACAGCCTGGCCCTGGGTGATATCGACAACGACGATGACCTTGATCTCGTGAGTGGCAATTTCAGTGCCATAAACACCCTCTATACCAACGTTGATGGCGTGTTTGGCAACCCCGGCGCCAATTGGTACACTTCCGAACAGGATCGCACCATCAGCACGGCTCTGGCCGACATCAATGGCGACGGCCGCGTCGATCTGATCGTGGGCAACGATCAACAACCCGTGCGTGTCTCCTTCAATACCCATCGTATCCTCAGTGCCAGTTCGGTCCAATCCTTTGGCGAGGACACATCGGTCTCCAGCCTGGCCTGGGGCGATGTTGATGGCGACAGCGATATTGACCTGGTCGTGGGCAATGCCAACGGCCACAACAAGCTCTTCCGCAACGTCAACGGCACCCTGGTCACCACGCCCGTCTGGTACTCCGATGAACGCGACACGACCCAGAGTGTTGCCTGGGGCGATGCCGACGGCGACGGCGACCTCGACCTGGCTGTGGGCAACGACTGCCGCGACACGGATAACGACTGTAGCCCTGTGCGTATCTATCGCAACACCGGTAGTGGCCTCAGCCCCCAGGCTGTCTGGTCCGCCAGCGGTATAGGGAGTGCTCGCAGTGTTGCCTGGGGTGATGCCGATGGGGACGGCGATCTGGACCTGGCCGTGGGCAACAATGGGCAACCCGACCAACTCTACCGCAACGATAGCGATGCCAGCACCATCATGCTAACGCCCGTCTGGGCTGCTGACGACAGCAGCAACACGTATGATGTTGCCTGGGGCGATGTTGATGGCGACGGCGACCTGGACCTGGCCGTTGCGACGTTCTGTCAGGGCAGCCAGTGCCGTTCAACGCGCCTCTATCGCAATGAGGGTGGGATGCTGACCACCGAGCCGGTCTGGGTCTCGGCTGAGCCGGACTTCAACCTCGATCTGGCCTGGGGCGACACCGATAGCGACGGCGACCTGGACCTGATTGTGAGCAATAACTTGCAGCCCATTCGGGTGTACCGCAACGATGGCGGCAACCTCTCACGTACAGCAACCTGGTCTTCGACCCAGGGCAACTATACCTGGGCGGTTGCGCTGGGCGATGCCGATAACGATGGCGACCTGGACCTGTTTGCGGGCAATGGTCGTCGCCCTGCCAGTTTCTACGCCAACGAGCATGGCAGCTTCACCCCAATGCCGCGCTGGCTTTCAGCAGAATGGGATACCACCTTGACTGCTGCCTGGGGCGACGTTGATGGCGACGGCGACCTCGACCTCGCCGCTGCTCGACAATGTATTTACATAGAGGATGGCCATCCGGACAATGATGATTGCCCCAACACGCAGACCATTCGGTTCTACCGGAACCATCGCGCTGTGCAGTCTGGTGTGTCACCGGTGCCCACGGTCTCCTTTGGCGTTGCTGGCACAGCCCAGCCCAACGCGCACCAGACCGACTTCTATGGCTCAGCACACATCTGGTCTGAGGGGACGGTACCGCTCACCTACCGGCTCGCGCATCCGGACAGTCTGCCCGTCCAGCGCATCGTGGGCGAGTACTCGCTCGATGGTGGTGGCTCCTGGCGTCCAGCCGTGCCAACTGCCGATACGGTGACGACCAACCTGAGCACCTCGGCCGATGGTGAAATGTATACCTATGGGTGGGATGTCTTCAGCAGCGGCGTGATGGGCCAGAGCGATAACGTCGTCTTTCGGCTGACGGCCATTCCCGATGTCCAGCCCAGGCTCAATGACGTACCAGGGCCATACCTGTACGGCGCCTATGCCGCAAACACCTTTCCGTTTCGGGTGCGTGGCTCCCAGGTGCGCGTCTTCACCGGTACGCTACCCATCTCCAATGCGCTGGTCTTTCAGCAACCGGACAGTCAACTCTACGGCGATCCGCTCGCCGATAACACGGGCAAATCCTTCCGCACCGATGACCAGGGCTACGTACAAGGCCGGGCTATCATCAATCTTGGTGACCGGCTGGTTGCTCTCGTCCCTATCAGTGCCACCAATGTCTATACCGTCTATGCCACCAGTGCCGCGCCTACGCCCACCGGGCTGGATACCTACACCGTGACCCAGCCCGGTCTCCAGACCTTGAACGTCTCCGCCGACCATCCGCTGATCCTGTTCAATCTCAAGGTATCGCTGGAATGGGATGCCCGCGCTGATGAACGTTTTCTGACGCGACTGAAGTATGATATACAACGCACATCGGAGATACTGTATGATTGGACCAACGGTCAGGTGGCACTCGGCGATGTAACTGTCTATCACAACCGTCAGCACTGGAACGATGCACACATTCGTGTCTATGCGACCAACAAGTTGCGGCCCACTGCGCGTCAGGGTGGCATCGTTGCCCAAATCATCCAGGACCCGCTCACGCCGGACATCGCCTATGATCCGGGGCAGGTTCGCATGGGCCCCGATTGGAACCGCTACGGCGATGCCCATGGCACCATTGGTGAAGACTGGCCACGCACGCTCGCCCATGAACTGAGCCACTATTTGCTCTATCTCAACGATAACTATATTGGTCTGGATGACAACCAGAACCTCATCCCAGTCGATACCTGTCCCGGCGCGATGACCGATCCGTATGTCGATAATCAGAGCGAATTTCATCCCGATCAGGGCTGGCTGCCCGGTTGCGCCCAGACACTCTCGCACCGCGAAACCCAGCGCTCGGATTGGGCCACCATCCGGATGTTCTACCCATGGCTCTTCGCCCCGACCGGCCTGTTTGCTCAGGTTAACCCGGGGCCTTCCACGCTGCCACTCAATCTCACCCATATCAACGTTATCGATCCACCGATTAACATCGCTGCATGGGCACCACCGACGCTTTCGATCATCGCTCATGATAAACCCCTTCGCCCTGGACAGCGAGCACGGGTCATCCTCATTCAAGAATCGCAGGGCAAGGTGGTTGACCTGGGTCGGCCCAGTGGCGACGAAATCTTTGCCCGTGGCGCACGGCCAGGCGACCTCGTCTGTGTCTACGATAGCGAAGCGCAACAGAGTGGCTGTGAAATCATTCAAGTGGACGATCAGCAACTTGACCTGACAACATACACCAATTGGCAACCCGACCTGCGCATTACGCCTGAAACGTCACGCACGATTGGCATCAGTGTGACCAATATCCCCAGCGGTCTGAACCTGGCAGCGCGGATCTACCCCGCCAACGATCCCGATGATCGCGCGGCCCCAGCGGCTATCGCCTTGAGCGAGAGCGACAACGCCTACATTGGCACCTTTACGCTGGCTGATCCCAGCTTTGAAGGGCTGGTGCATATCTGGGTGGATGAAGCCACACCACGCCGCGAAAGCATTGCCACCTATGCGCTGGGCGGTAATCCCGGGCGCCAGCGCTCATCGCGTGTGCCATTGCGTGCGCCCGAAGGCAACCCCGGCCGCCAACGCTCATCGCGTGCGCCGCTGGTCGGGCCAGGTGGGCAGGTCATCCTGTTTGGCGATCTCGATTTTGCCGAAGGCCAGTTCTTTACCTTCCATACCGCCACGTACATCCCGAACGCGCTGCCCTGGAGCACCGTCGTTGGCGAAGCCTACTGGCTCTCCGCGTCACCCGATGCCCCGGATATGACCAGCAGTTCAATCAGCTTTGAATACTTCCAGCGCGAAGTGCCCGAAGGTGAAGAAAACTTCCTGCGCATTGCCTTTTGGAATGGCAGCACCTGGGAAATGCTCCCGACCACGCTCAACACGTACTACAATATGGCATCTGCCCAGACACGTGGCCCAGGTCTCTATGCCCTTATGAGTAGCATTGAAATTGATCTGGAGAACACTGGTTGGAACCTGTTCGGCTATCCAGTCCAGGCTACCCGTCTGATCACCGAAGCGCTGCAATCCATCGAGGGGGCCTATGTGTCGGTCTACGGCTATGACGCCTCCGATACCGCAGACCCCTGGAAGATCTACCGTCCGGATGTACCCGATTGGGTCAACGACTTGCAGTTCCTGGAATTTGGCAAGGGCTATTGGATCCAAACAACCCGACCAATTACCTTGTTTTTGCGCGGCAATAGCACAAACACCCTGGCAGGCACCGAAACCGCCGAAACTCAGGTTGCGCTACCCGACCCACCAGCAACATTCTATGGCCGGGTACTGCCAACGGCAACGCCCGAACCAGCGCCTGGCATGCATGTCGTTGCTACCATTGATACACAGCAATGCGGCCAGGCCACAACGCGCGAGGTTGACGGCGAGATTGTCTATGTGATCGACGTCCTGGCCGCAGGCCCATGTGGAGCACCCGGTAAAACCATCACCTTGACGCTTGACGACACGCTCGTGGCGTCAGATAGTATTGTCTGGGATAATAACCAGATCCGGCAGTACGATCTTGGTACATCGCCCGCAACCATGTGGCGGGTCTATCTTGCGTTCGTTCGGCGCTAACAGTATTCAGGCCCTACCCGCATGACCAGGGTACAACCGGTTCGATGGGTACAGCACGCTGTACCCATCGAACCAATTCGGGACGAACATATCCTGGTTTTCTGTCTGCTCAATAGTACCAGTGGACCGTATCCTACTACCCCTCTACCCCGCTGAAGACAGCCTGACGTGTGATAATGACCACCCACGATTGAAACAAGATGTTCCGCTGAAACGCCATAGGACAGATAAAATACTGTACAAACGTACAGTATTTTATCGTGGCACCTGTACTTTTTCTGAACCTTACACTGTACTTTGGTACAGTGACAGTACTGGTACCTTTTGTTATGATCATACTAGGAAGAACTAGAGGTACCAGGTCTCTCTATCTGGACAGGTTCAAAGAACGTCTTCACAGAATGACATCAGCAGCAAACGATTGATACCAACATGCTTGTGGAATGAGGGGGATCCTACTATGAACGACCGTACATTCAGCCAGACATTGCTTCGGACATGCAGATTTGTAGTGACTGCATTGATCATTACCCTGTTGATCGGCGGTACGCTGTTGATTGGCAATCCGAGCGCGGTCTACGCAGCAACCTACACCGTAGACACCACCGTAGATGGCAATGATGCCAATCTTGGCGATGGAATATGTGCAACCAGCGGTGGTCAATGTACCCTGCGAGCAGCGGTACAGCAGGCCAACCAGACCGCATTGATAGATGACGAGATTACCGTACCCTCAGGGACGTATGTGTTGACCCTGGGCGATATTGTTGTTGAAGACACGGTGGTGATTACCGGTACTGGCGCCACCAAACCCATTATTGATGGCAATAATGTTGACCGTATCTTTACGATTGAAGGCAATTTCGAGAACGAAAACACCCAGATTACCATCGGCAATCTGATATTGCAAAATGGCAATGCCGATGATGCCAGTTATGGCAGCCTGGGTGGCGCTATTCTGAACCTCGAGATCCTCAATCTCGACAACGTTGAGATTCGCAACAACCGTGCTCAGGAGGGTGGTGGTATTTATCACTATGGTTCAGACGATTATGATTATCTGAATGTCATTGGCTCAACTATTCGCCTAAACGAGGCCGATGCCGAAGGTGGTGGCATATATATTCGTAGGAACGCCCGCATTGCGAATAGTAGCGATCAGGTCCATGTCACCCAGATTATCAGCAACACCGCTTCTCAGGGTGGCGGTATTTTTGTGCTTTCCAATCTTATCACCGATACCGTGTTACTCGAGGGCGATGCCACCGGTCTCAATACACCACTCATTGTTGGTCGCAACACCGCGAGCCGTAGTGGCGGTGGTATTTATAACAATGGCATCCTCTCGCTGCAGGGGGTCAAAGTTGAGCGCAACAAGGCCGAGCAGTACCACGGTGGTGGGATTTATAATGATGCCGGCGATATCACTATCACCAATAGCGATATCTACCTCAACGAAGCCTTTACGCCATTTACCGATACCTGGACTGATGGTGATGGCAATGTGCATGATACCGTGCCCAACTACTGGGGTACCGGTGGCGGTATTGCCAGTTTCAATGGCGGCGATATGATCATTACGGATAGCTCTATTCGGACCAACAAAGCCGTCACCGAAGGCGGTGGCATCACCAACAAGGGCAACGGCAAAATGATATTGCGACGGGTGACCGTCAGCAATAATGAAGTCACCGGGGCCTGGTTGATGTTTTACGACCCTGATGACAAACCGCCTGAAGTGTATGGCAATGGCGGGGCTATCTTATCCCAGAGCCGAGGCGATACGGAGATCTATGACTCGCGCATTATCGGCAACACCGCTGGTCATGGTGGTGGCGCTATGGATAATACCTCAGACCTTGAGATTTATGATACGCTGCTCGATGAGAATACCGCCGGTGCTCACCCCGACAGCAAGGGCGGTATTGGCGGGGCGATCTATAACTATACCGGCAATCTCACTATTCGGCGTTCGGTCTTTCGCAATAACGACACCAACGAGAGTGGCGGCGCCATCTTCAACGTCAGTGCAACCGCCAATATCCAGGATAGCGCCTTTATTGGCAATAAAGCCCCCAGCCAGGGTGGTGCTTTCTACAATGCTACCCGCAGACGCACCATGCAGTTTTATGATCGTTGGTACTGGTGGTCACGGGCCATAATTCAGCTACAAAATGTCACGATCAGTGGTAATGTGGCCGGTTGGCGTGGTGGTGCCATTTTGCACAATAATGAAGACCAGCCCGGTGCTGGATGGAGTGGTCATCGTGGCTACAAAAATGCAATTCAAATGACCAATGTTACCATGGTCAATAATCGTGCCTATCAATACGGTGGCATTGCCCATGTCTTTGCCCTGAATCTTGATCCCTGGACTGGTTGGGATGATAGCTGGATCCGCAATAGCATTATTGCCGATAACCTGACCAATTATGTTGAAGGTAACCCCGATGTGATACCAGTAGTTGATCTACAGTGTGCCAGTGCAGGCTTCCCATCCCCCGAACCCTTCCGTTCACTCGGCTACAATATTGCCAACGATGCTTCATGCAGCACCTGGTTTACCCGCAGCACCGACCAGAACAACACCGACCCATTGCTCGGCACATTGGAAGAGCAAGATGGCAACAATCGACTGCTCTTTACCCAGGTCTATCCATTGCTGGTGGGCAGCCCGGCAATCAATCCATCATCTTCCAATAGTGCCTCCAATAATGACCAGCGTGGCTTCAGTCGTGAGAGCAACCGCGATATTGGCGCCTTTGAAGTACGAAGGCCAGTGGTGAATACTGATAATATTGGTACACCCTTTGAAACACCGATTACAATTGACTTACTGGCTAATGATAATGACCCCGATGATGGCACGCTTGATCGTACCAGTGTTGTCATTACCGACCCGGCTGCCGGGCGGGGTACCGTGGTAAACAATGGTGATGGTACCGTGACCTATACGCCACCCACCGGCTTCACCGGTACAGCCACCATGAACTACACCGTCAAAGACAATCATGGCCATCAGTCCAATAGCGCCCAGGTACAGGTGGTTGTATCGAATGCCAGCACCCCTTCGGCGATTGGCGATAGCGCAACCACGGGCCATGCCGCACCAGTTACGATTGATGTCCTGGCCAATGACGCCGCACCGGTCGGTCATACACTTATCACCGATACGGTGGAGATACGCACTGGTAGCGGTTATGGGCCAAATAATGGCACTATTGTTAGTGTCAATGACAGCAC
>JAAURD010000183.1 GCA_012034075.1 Chloroflexaceae bacterium
ATGCAGACAACGCAGACAAGCGCCAGCACAGAGCCCGCACCAACGCCTCCGGCACAACCCGCTTTAACAGTTCCCCCTGCGCCTTTATGCGTAACGGCGTGTGGAAATCCACGCGCAGCACCGTAGGCAGCTTCGCCGCTCGCCCCGCAACCGCCGTCATATCCAGCAACGGCAATGGCTCGTCTTCATCCAGAACCTGCCCATCCTGATAAACCACCCGCCCCACCGGCTGCCACGGCGCCAACGCCTCTACCCGCTCCAAACGCGCACGTGCATGCTGCTTCCCCAGGCCCATCCGAGCCAGATGCTCAAACGCAAACAAAAAATAGGGCAGATAGTCACGACCACGCCCAATCACTACCAGACCAAACTCCAGCGTATCGCCCGCCACATAGCGCGTCATACGGTTCAGCGGCGGCTCCACCACAAACGGTCGCGGGACATCCCGCAAATCGTGCAAATACTCCAGATCCGGTGGATGCGGCGTCTCAAACACCCAGCGATACGGGCAGATCCTATCGAAGGGACAGGCATGCGATTGACGCCAGCATCGTTGCGGGCATGCCGCTCGCTGAAAGGCATGACCAAACCCGCCCCGTAGCAACGCCCCCTTATATGCCGGCAGTTGCGTATCCTCAAGCATCCGTAACGTCACCCGCAGCCGCAGCAGCGTCAACCTCGGCAACCAGTCCAATAGCTGCCCCGATCCCATCCCACGCTTTGAAAGCTCCGACGTATCCATACAATCCCCCTCGTTCGATTCGCTCAAGCCACGGGATGATGTACTGAGTCTATCATAGCAAAAAAACCCGTTACAAATAACCATTTTTTCCAGCAATCGTTCACATCATATCACATTCTTACACAGGGTGCAAATGCATATGACCGTGCGATACGTTCTTCAGGCCAAAGAAACATAACAACGGATCGGAACGACACACAGTCGCAATGTTCCAGAACAGTTCATTTGAACCGCCCGAACACACCTGCCAGCAAAAGATGTTCAAACCGAAGGTTCGTGCGAGGAAGACCCAAAAAACAGCGTAGCCACCAAAAGAGGAGCGTTAACCACCCAGAAATACCGCAATGCCAACCATCACAACGCCAAGCGCCAGCAACAAAAAACCAATCTTCCACGGATTGGCGCCGGTGTAGCGACCCCACAGCAAGCCCGCAACAAATAGCATACCAAACGAGATAGCATTTGAGAAGCCAAGCGCCAGGCGAGCCTGTTCTTGAAAGAGCCATAAAGGCAACAGCGATGGCAACACTGCTCCCACAGCCACCACGACACTGGCAAGCCCCCCAGTCAAATCCTCAGCCTGCAAACCAACCAGTTGCGGCTGGCTATCACGCAAATGAAAAAAGATGTCTTGATAGAGAACATGGCGCTGCTCTTCACCAGCTATCGGCTCCAGCACATAATCAAACTCATCCGCAATCAACTCAATAGCCTCTTCGTGCGATGTCGCCGCCTGTAAGTGATAGAGCAGATTTTGACGCTCCCCGCGTTGAAGGATCTCCACAAGCGCATACATAACCCCATCAATAAGACCCCAGGCAATCGTCGCACCAAGCGCAGCAAACAATAAATCTTGCATCTGTTCAACCGAACGCACAGGATCCGAGGCTTGCTCAAACAAAAAGATGCGATACGCAACCGTAAAGTTGAGCATAATGAGAACACTAAAGATCGTCTGCGACAGCAGATCAATCGGATCGAGCAAATGGCTCAGCAGAGTCTGGGGTGCTGATGAACGTACCGGCCGGTGGGCAACTGTTCGGGGTCGCATCGTCAGCCTCCTCTGGTAATAAACCAACTGTTACCAGGCCATAGATATACCTATAAATGAGGGTTCAAGAATGCTTAATAGGATCAGCAATGACCGACTGGTTACGCCCCTCAGATTTGGCGCGATACAGCGCATCTTCGGCCGCACCGATGATTTCCTCAACAGTACTGCCCTGTTCGGGGAACGCAGCAATCCCCATCGAAACCGTGACAGCCTTGATCGAGCGGCCCTGGTAAGGGATAACCAGCTGGCTTATCGCATTGCGGATGATCTCGGCGCGTCGCAGCGTATTTTCCAGCGAAGCCTCAAGCAGCACAACCACAAACTCCTCACCACCAAAACGGCAGACGATATCTTCCGCGCGGACGGCATGGCGCAAAAGTGAAGCAATGGTGCGTAAAACAATATCACCGCCACCATAGCCGTGGGTGTCGTTGATGCGCCGCAGGTGATCGATATCGACCATGATCAGGCCAATCGGATGCCCATGGCGCACAGACCGGCGGAGTTCGCGTTTCAGCGTTTCGCGCAGGTATTGCTGATTAAACAGGCCCGTCAATTGGTCATAAATGGCCTGATGAATCAGTTGCTCGCGGAGCTGCAGATTAGATAATGCCAGGGCAAAATGATCGGCAACCATCATTGCTAACCTCGTCCAATGATCACGTTCTGGCTCCGAGCCGACTGGTCCATTACGCAAATGCAGCAGGCCCAGAGGCTCTCCTCGGGTAATAAGTTGCACACAAAGGCTCGATTGAATCTTATCTTCACCAAGATGATCACAGCGAAAATCATCGAGCGGGCCTTCAACCATATGCACCCGCCCACCACCAAACGCCAGACAGCTTTCTGTGGCTACTGACCTTTGCGAGGGTGGTTCGCCCCAGTAAACGACCATCTCAAGGATCCGTGTGATCGGGTGGAGCATATAGAGCGAACCAGTTTGGTTGGGAAAGAGATCGCGTAGAAACGGCAAACCAATCGCATAGGCTTCTTCGGGCGATTGCGATCGTTGCAGGAAGTCGTTCATGCGATGCAGCATGGTCATCTCGCGGTTGCGTTTTTCCAACTCGTTGATCGAGTGGGTCAGTTGTTCGTTCGCGTTTTGAAGGATTTCCTCGTCCTTTTTGCGCTGCGTAATATCTTCTTTGACCGCGACAAAGTGGGTGATTTCACCATCTGGATTGAAGATAGGCGAAATGGATGAAAGTTCCCAGAAATACTCGCCGTCTTTGCGCCGATTGTAAAACTCGCTATGCCATTCGCCACCAGCCAAAATGGTTTCCCACAATTGGCTGTAGGTGTCGGCTGTCATATACCCAGATTTCAGAATGTTGGGGTTCTTACCCAGTGCTTCTTCCAGGGTATAGCCCGTAATCTGGGTAAATTTGGGATTGACATATTCGACCACGCCTTTGGTATCGGTAATCACCACGGAAGAGGGGCTTTGTTCAACGGCCCGCTGAAACTTGCGTAATTCTTCTTCTGCCTGGCGTTCGCGAGTAATATCACGGTTGCTGGCGCGTGAACCAAGCCAGGTACCGTTGTTATCAAAGACGGGTTGGCAGATATGGTCAATCCAGCGTTCTTCGCCACCACGGGTGATAATGCGAAAATGCATCTCGCGAACGTCAGTGGCATGAGCATTATCATGCATATGTTGCTGGACCTTTTCGCGATCATCGGGGTGGGTGATGTCGCTGAGGAGATTGGGATTGGCCAGAAATGCTGCCGGTGGGTAGCCGCAAATCCGTTCACATGAGGGCGAGACGTAGATGTACTGTTCGTCCGGGCCAATCCAGTATTCCCAGGTATAGGTATAATCGGCAATCAGCCGAAAACGTTCTTCGCTCTGACGCAATGCTTCTTCGGCCTGCTTGCGTGGCGTAATATCGGTCAGAAAGGTGATTTTGCGGGGCTGCTGATCAGGTCCTGTGATGCGAGCAGCATGCACCAGTACTGTGCGCTGTTCACCAGAACGGGTCAAAACCTGCCACTCGTTCACGGGTTCATCGGTGCCATCGAGAAACCGATCGTGGATATCAAGTGCAAGTTGATGGTATACGGGAGACAGAACAACCGTGAATGGCTGCCCCACCAGACTATCGAGCGGGTAATCGTATAAGGCGCAATAGGCTGGATTGGCATATTCAAGCACACCACCACGACGAGTCAGACAGATAGCAATCGGGTGTGCATCAAACAGCAGACGAATATGTTCTTCGCTAATGAATACGTCTCTTGTACTCCTATGATGCTCATACAGAGGTTGGGATGAGGAAAGGTACGTATTGATACGTGCAAGGATAGCGTCCGCTTGGAACGGCAGGGTGAGATATTCAACCGGTGGGGGTAAGCCATCGTGCCGGTAGGGCAGCGATTCCGGATTGGTGACCAGCAGCAGAATGGGAATGGTGTTGGTCCGTTCGTCGGCCTTGAGACGGGCAGCAAGCTCATAGCCGTCAAGCTCATAGCCATTCAAGCCATGGCTTGCGACAACCAATAACACAAGATCAGGGCACTGGGTGCGAGCCAGAGTCAACGCATCCTGGGGATTACTGGTCGCATGCACACGATAGCCATGGCTCAGCAGCATGGGCTCGAGCTGTTGCACTTCGTGGTGGTTATACGTAACGAAAAGAATCGTTGCGTTTTCCGTTGTCATCTGACCCGCGTACATGACCATTCCTCTGCCTGGCACACTTGAGCAGGTGACGGCAGTCTTTACCGAGTAACGCTGGCTGAAAACCGAATGTGAAATGCGCAATCGGCAAACGTTCAACCAGTGTCTTTTCGTTGGATAATAGAGTAAGTATACCATATGGCACGATATCTCTTGGCATGATCGCATGAGATGTGACAAAACGCAAGCTTTCTGTTGTTTGGGGTTACAGCTCTTGACGCAAGCCAGTACGGAGTTTTTCGAGCAGGTGCGCCAGCTGATGTTGTTCTGTTTCGCTCAGGGCGCTCAAGCGTCGCTCAAGCATGCGGGCATGGGCAGCATACGCATCGGCACGGCGTTCAACGCCAGCACGGGTCAACACAGCGCGAGCTGAACGGCGGTCGATCATATCTGGGACACGTCGTACCAGGCCAGCACGTTCGAGACGATCAACAATCCGGGTGATGGTGCTGCGTTCGCATACCATGCGTGTACTGAGATCGGTCAGGCGTTGCCCATAATCAGCATCAAGCAGCAGTAAGACGGCATACTGCGTTGTCGTTAGATCAAAAGTACGAAGGATTTGACGGTCGCTGCTTTCAAACAGCGCATAGAGATCATAGATTATCCGGTGTTGTTGATGCGCCATTGTTGTTACTGGTTGTCCTCTGGTCTCATCAAGGAGTATACCATGTCTTATGGTGTTACTGGCAACTGTTGCGTTAGCAACAAAATACCGTGTCATGCTCCAGAGCAGAGTATGGTGTACCAGCGACACACAGCTGTCTCTCTGTTTGTATGTCAGGATTGCACAAGACGTTCCGTAACACTATAGGATAAGTGTACAATCCCGGTACAGAAATTATGGTATAATTGTACAATACGGAGAACATGATCTTCCTGGTGTTGTTTTCCGGGAGTGTCTACTATCAGTCTGACATGGGTCGTCACTACATATGAAGCATTATTGGTGATGATATACTGTTTCCAACTACGTTGCGAGCAGAGTGGGCAGACTGATCGATGTTGGGAGGCATACGTACAAGAGTATGGCAGTCACCGTTCGTGACGTATTACGTCTGGCATTGCCGCCAGGCACAAGCATTGTGGCAGGTTCCGTTGGAATGACCCATCAGGTCACCTGGGTGGCAACCTTACGGGCAACGCTACCAGCATTTGCCGACTTGCGTGGTGGTGAACTGGTTTTGCTATCGGTGGCAGCAGCACAGGCGCTTGATCCGCGGCTGACGCTGGCTAATCTGGTGCGACGACTGGTGCATGCACCGGTTTCGGCGGTTGCTGTCGTCGGGAATGTGACGTCAGAAGATGTCACTGCGGCCGAAACATCACGCCTACCGCTGCTGAAACTCCCAGATGATGTTGACCAGCGTGAAGTACAGCGTGAAGTTGAGCGCCTGATTATGGATTATGAGGCCCAACTGGAGCGTCGCGGAGATAAGCTGTTTCACCTGTTGACCCAACATTCCCTCAATGGGATGGGCATTGCCGATATGCTCGAACTGATGGCCGACCGCACAAACCAGAGTGTGGGCTTTTTTGCACCTAACGGCGAGTTGCGCGTGCATCACGGCCAGGGCTCGGGTTTGCTTGCATTGCAGGCGCTGCGACCAAATGGCGAAGGCGAGCAATCCATGTTGAACCAGCATATCTGGGTCGAGAAAATTGGGACAGATGATTATCCCAACGGGTATCTGGCAATTGCAGGCACGGCCCTGGACGAGTGGGATCGTCTGGCAGTACGGCAGGGAGCTGCCGCGCTAGCGATTGAGCTGTCGAAAGAGCAAGCAGTGCAGGCGGCTGAGGAGCGGTTACGTGGGGATTTTCTTTCGGCTATTTTTACCGGGCCACCGGCTGACCCGGCGACGGTTATTCAACGCGGGCAGGAACTCGGCTATGATTTAACGGCACCGCATATCTCATTGTTGATGCATATCGAACATGCCAATAGTGCAACCCTGGGCCGCTTGATAAGTGGGGTGCAGCATGAGCTGATGCGGCGCAGTATTGCCGCACCGATGCTCCGTCGGGAGAGTGGGGTGCTGTGTATGCTGCCGATCACCAATGGTGGTACCCCGCGTTTGCGCGATTTAGCCGAAGCAATGCGGGAGCGTCTCCATACCGATTATCCGGGCGTCACGCTCGCCCTGGGAACGCCCGCCAATTCGCTGATAGAGTGGACGCGCACCCTGAAAGAGGCCGAACAGGCAATTATGTTGGGGCGGCAGCTGTTTGGTTCGGAACGCGTGCTTGCTTTTAGCGATCTCGGTGTGTATCGCTTGCTGGTGTTGCTGCGAGAGACTCCAGAATTATGGTCTTTCTACAATGAAACGCTCTCACCACTGGTAGCCTATGATCGCAAGCAATCCGGCGAGTCACGGCAAGGGGGCGAGCTGTTGCGCACGCTGGATGCGTATTTCTCGCATCTGGGGAATTTACGGGCAACGTCTGAGGCACTGCATGTGCATCGGAACACGTTACTCTATCGACTTGAGCGCATTAAACAAATTAGCGGCCTCGATCTGAGTGACTCAGAAGAGCATTTCGCGCTATGGCTCGCTCTGCGTGCGCATCGGGTGCTATGCACCTTGCAGGAGGCGTAAAACAGCGGTATTGCGTTTGTTGGGGTGTGGCGGAACGTTTTCCGAACCGCCTACGCTGCTGCTGCATTGGCCAGTTCCTGCTGGCGACGGTGCCGGCCGGGGATGATTCGCCGCTGATTTGGAGCGCTTGGGGGTCTCTGCTGTTTCCGTTGTTTCCGCTGCTTCCGCTGCTGCTGGTGCCGCTGCGGTGGAATCGGTAACCGGCGGAGGATCGACGTGCATTGTTGGCGAATCCCCTGCCGCTCCAAGGAGGTGCGTTATGGGGCAAATCAGGTGGCGGGTGAAAGAACGCGCAGAAGCGAAGGGACTGACTATATTCCATCTGGCTGCACAAGCAGAGATTGCGTATAACACGGCAAGTGGCTTATGGCATGGTCGCGCCCTGCGAGTGAATCGGGTAACATTAGCACGTATCTGCAAAGCATGAGCATGTCAGCGCGGTGATGTGTGAGAACTCGGGGGAACCGCCGAAGCAGGCACCTCCTGAGACGCAGGCTACCCGTAGGGAAGACGTGTACCTTAACAATCGAATAAGAAAAACCGTATTCCCCCTCATTGTGGTTGAGGTTATGAGGGGGGATGATGCACCCGTCCGTAGGCAGAGCGCATAGAAACCCTTTACGAATGGCTCCCCGACTAGGATTCGAACCTAGAACCTACTGATTAACAGTCAGCCGCTCTACCGTTGAGCTATCGGGGAACAAGCAAAGAAGCGGATACGTCTTTTCCTATATCAGGTGACGCTTCACATATTGAGTATACCATTGTGTGACACGCATGTCAAGGAGGAAAAGAAGGGAGACCATCATGGCACCAAAGACCCGTCGTATCCGCGCCGAAAACCCGTTGATCATGGTGTTGCGTTTGCTGTTTGTGCTGCTCGTGCTGGGCGGTCCCGTGCTTGCGGTCGGCTTCTGGTTGCTGTCGGCAGCAAGCACCATCCGTTCAGATGCACAGCTGCACGATTCGCCGATTGCGCCTTCCCCTGGTATCATCCAACCGACGCCGACACAAACGCACCCACCATACCCCACCACAACCGCGATCCAGATAGCCCGACCAACGCCGGTGGTCATGCCTTCGCCAACTGTCACCCCATCGCTGGCCCAGCGCATTCCAACCGTTGAACCACCAGAAAAACCGGAAACTGGCTGGGAAGTGCGGGCCTTACATACCTTTGATATCAGCGTGGTTCTGGTAGATGGTGCAGTTACCGCTGTGGCAACCAGCGCCTATCAAGATGATACCGGCTGGGTCGCCTTTGGTGAAATCAACTCCGATCGCGAGCATGAAGTTGTCCTGGCAACCTGGAGCCTCCCCTATGGTGGGCGCGGCAGTGCGTTTGCTTTGCGTTATCATGGAGTCGAGGTCTGGCAAGATGAAGATCAGCAACCCGGCGACGAGACCAGCAGTATGACCTATGTGCAGCGCTTACGACTCAAACCAGGAGGGCAGGTGGAACCCTTGCCGCTGCCCGAAAAAGCGCCACCGCCCACCTCAGACCGCTGGTATGTGCGGGCTCGTAGCGGCTTTGAATCGGCCAAACCAGCTATGGTCACCGGCATCCTGGTCGATGGCATACCGGTTGTGCTCGCGACGCGGCCACATGGCAACGATTGGGTCGAAATCACCCCCTTGCTCAGCGGCGATCAAGAACATACTATCGACCTTTTTGCCTGGAACCTCGACCGACCGGGCATACCGCGCTATGCCTATGGCTTTGATATCAAACGCAATGATGATATTGTCGGCACTGTCAAAGACTCCGGGCTGCTCTTACATCCGCCTGGTCTGGTGATGCTGCAGCAAGTACGCATTACCGATAAAGGTGAATTCCAGACATGAACCAGTCTCAAAAACCCTGGCGAAGCAAAATCAGGACACACGCCAATTGTACAAAGCCCAGAAAATTGACACGATAGCGCTCGTAGCGTACCACCAGCCGACGATCGTTCTGCAGCCAGGC
>JAAURD010000184.1 GCA_012034075.1 Chloroflexaceae bacterium
TGCCTGGCTGCAGAACTATCGTCGGCTGGTGGTACGCTACGAGCGCTATAGTGTCAATTTTCTGGGCTTTGTACAATTGGCGTGTGTCCTGATTTTGCTTCGCCAGGGTTTTTGAGACTGGTTCATGGCAGATTGTGATGATACTGGTCATCGGGTTCATGCTGATGACCAGCGCCTGCAGTGGAGATAATCAGCCTCAAAATGTTAAAATTGTGCTCGGTATATCCTCAAAGTGGGACATTATCACCGAAGTTCAGCAGGCAAGCCAGCTGGCACTGCTTGAGTCTGGGGGTCAGGCTGGCAATCGGCAGGTAGAACTGGTGTTTGTTGATACCGCTGACCCGCAACAAACAACCCTCCGTGAGCAGGCAGCAATTGCCAAGGCGGTGGAAGACCCGGCGGTGGTTGCTGTTATCACCGCTGGTAATAGCGATGCTGCCCGTGAGACCATTCCCTTCTTAAATCGTCTGGGGCTGACCTGTGTATCGCTGACTGCCACATGGCCTGGGCTGACCAAACCTGGTTTTGCGCCCGGCGAACCAGGTATCTTTTATCCCACTGGTCAGCGCAACTTCTTTCGCATGATTCCCAGTGATGATATTCAGGCCGTAACCGCGGTGCAATGGATGAAAGAGCAGGGATTCCAATCTGTCTATGTGCTCCATACCGAGACGGTTTACTCTACTGGTCTGGCCAATATTGTGGTAGCTCAGGCGCCGCTCAGCGATCTCACGATTGTCGGTCACGAACAAGTGACACACTTCAGCCCGGCCGAACAAGCACAACTGGCCGAACGAATCCTGCTTTCCGACCCTGATGTGCTCTATTATGCAGCAGACCCATCGATTGACTTTTCCCTCGAAGTTACTCTGCGTACCTATGATCCTGAATTAACCATCATCGGTGGTGAAACGCTCACGTTCCGTCGTTTTCCTGATGATATTACTGCATTGGAAGGCATATATGCTACGAATATGACACCCTCATTGGAGCAACTCACTTCGGTCGGTTCATTTGTAGAGGCATATCAGGAACAGTATGGAGAAGCGCCCTCAAGTTTTGCGGTGCCTGGCTACGAAGCGGTCAACGTCATTCTGCAAGCGATTGCTCAGGCGGATGAACCGACCAGGGCCGGCGTCCTTGAGGCGATGCATCAACTTGGTGATATCTCCGGGGTGATGGGAAACTGGTCCTTCGATGCTCATGGCGATACATCACTCCAGATTACCAACGTATTACAATTACAGCAGGGTGAATGGGTATCCATCGATAGCATTCGGTAAAGGGGACAGGTATGCCAAATTTGCAGCAACAACGTTCGTTAGGGTTTCAACTCACCTGGCGCGTGGCCGCCATTAGCCTGATTACCGTGTTTAGTCTTATCCTGATGATCCTGGCAGGGAGTTTGATTGGCCTTTTGATAGCTCAGCAACAACTCCGTTCTGAGTCAGCCACTGCGGCCCGCACCTTCGATCTCTTTTTGCAGGATATCGGCAGCAGCTTGGTGACGCTTGGCACGAGTATGAGTCATACCAACGATCCCGATCAGGTGATGCAAGATGTCCTCGAACGATACCCCTCTATCTTTGAAATACTCATCATCGACCCTGCCGGCAACATCATGACCCAACAGCGCCGCCTTGGCAGATCCGAGCAAACCGCCATTGCAGCCCAGCCGTGGCTGGAAACGGTGAAAGATGGACGGGTCTACTGGGGCGAGGTGGATAACAAAACCTATGGTGTGCCATTCATGGAGGTAGCAATACCATTGCATGGACACGATGCGCACGATGCACATCATGAGCATCAGCCCATGCATTTTACCGGCACACTGCTCGCCCGACTGGACCTCAGCACACTCTGGAATATCGTTGCCAGTATTCAAGTCGGTGATACTGGCTATGCCTATCTCATGCATGAGGATGGACAGTTGCTGGCCTATCGCGACATGAGCCAGTTGAACACAGCGTTAGCAACACAGGCGAGCAACGGAACAGGTGACTCGACCTTACCATTGATGACGCTGAGTGTACTACCCGATATTCGCACCGGTCTGAACGATCAGATGGTTGTCTCAAGTGCAGTACACTTGACCAGTCTTGATTGGATATCTGTTGTTGAACAACCGGTGACCGAAGCATTGCAGCCGTTTGTTTTGCCATTCATCTTGACACTCCTGCTTATGGTGGTTGTTTTTGCGGTGGTAACCAGTATATTTCGCTTTACCCAACGCAAAATCGTCCAACCCTTGCTGGTGATGCACGGGTATGTCCTGTCCTTTCAAGATGGCAATCTGCACCGCGAAATCCCCGTGTCTCAAACCGAAGAAAACGAAATGACCATTCTGGCAAGCACCTTCAATCGTATGGCTCATCAGCTCGATGCCCTGATCGATACCCTTGAGCAACAGGTCGCAGAACGCACGGCACAGCTCAATCAGGCACTCAAAGCAGCCGAAGAGGCGCGTCACGCCGCGGAAGAGGCCAACACGCTCAAAACTCGGTTTATTGCCAATATGTCGCATGAGTTGCGCACACCGCTCAACTCGATCATCAACTTCACCCAGATTATTAAAAGTGGGTTTCGTGGCCCGGTCACTGAAGAACAGATCCAATACCTCAACCGGGTCTCTGCTAGTGGTGAGCATTTACTTGGGCTGATTAACGATATTCTGGACCTCTCCAAGATCGAAGCAGGGCGCATGGAGTTGTTTAAAGAAGAACTCGATCTCGGTGAGCTGGTGGAAAGCACCATGTCTACTGCCATCGGCCTGACCAAAGAGAAACCGATTGAGCTGTACCACGAAATTGCCCCTGATCTCCCCATGATTCAAGCTGACCGCACCCGTATTCGCCAGATATTGCTCAACCTGCTCTCCAATGCTGCCAAATTTACCGATGAAGGCTGTATTACCGTGCAGGTCTGGCAAGAACAGCACGAGCTGATTGTCAGTATTACCGATACTGGCATCGGCATTGCCCCCGATAAGCTCGAAACCATCTTTGAAGAATTTCGGCAGGCCGATGAAGGGAGCATGCGAAGCTATGAAGGCACCGGTCTGGGCCTGTCCATCTGTAGGAGACTGCTCCAGATGCATGGCGGACGTATCTGGGTAGAAAGTACGCCCGGTGTTGGCTCAATCTTCTTTTTTAGTCTGCCTCTGCACGGATCGCTACCAACCAGTGATATGATCCAAACACCTGGTGACCTACTGCTGCCTGAATCAGCAAACCCCGATGGCGTATCTATCATGGTGATCGATAACGATGCTGCGGTTATCGAAATAGTCGCTTCGTATCTGGCGCCAGATGGCTATAGCGTGACTGGCATTACTGATAGCCGCAATGCCCTGGAAGAAACACGGCGCATCCAGCCCGCGGCGATTATCCTCGATATACTTATGCCGCACAAAGATGGCTGGCAGCTGCTCGTGGCATTCAAAGAAGACCCTGCACTCCAGCATATTCCGATTATTTGTTATACCATTATCGATGACAAGAGCATGGGCCTTTCACTGGGCGCCAGTGCCTATCTCGTCAAGCCCGTGCGTCAAGATGCCCTGCGCCAGACCGTCAAACAGCTGGTCGGTCAACAAGCGCACATTCTGGTGATTGATGACGACCCTGATGTACGCGAGATGCTCCCATGTTATCTCGACCGCGACGATTATCATGTTACAACCGCCGTGAATGGTCAGGACGGGCTGAACCAGATTGCCCTGCATCAACCCGATCTGGTTATCCTTGACTTGATGATGCCGGTGCTCGATGGGTTTGAGGTCTTGCACCAACTCGATCAAGACCCCGCTACCCGTCATATACCGATTATCGTATTGACTGCCAAAGAACTCACTCCTGATGAGCAATCCTATTTGCAGCTGCGTGTGCAACGACTGGTGCAGAAGAGGAGCAATGCTCCCGACACCCTGTTGCGCACTGTTCAGTCTACCTTGCGTTGGCACACGCACCCGACACCACTCCTACCGACCAAAAAACCACCCACAAACAGCACGGCCTGACCGTACCTGGCCGTGCCTCAACCAGCCAATCTCGGTTGTCCGATCACCTTGTCATACCAAATTCGGTTAATCGATAAAGGTTATACCTCTTCTTAAAGGTAAATAGTCAACATTGAAAATACCAGTGATTACCTGAATTTGGTATCAGGCGTCTCTGGCATCGCTGTTAAAAGTGACGTCAAGAGATCAGGCGGTGCCTGGTTAGGGAGCAACGTCATCTTCGCTTCCCCTTTACACAATTGCTCAATCTCCAGAATATCAAACAGCGCTTGCGCTACATCGCGATCCTTTGCGATTTCACGCAATGCCTTGCCTACAATCGATGGGCGCATTGCATCGGCACGAGCAAACTCAATCGCTGCCTGGCGTTCGGCCGTACTCGTAATCAAACTTACCCGGTTATCGCCATCCTGTTTAATCGCCGATGTGACCTGACGCAACCGGTTTACTACCTTCGACTCAATCTGCTTGATCATCTGCCGATCGCGAAAATGGACTTTACGAATATACACCGATCCCAGTTGGTACCCCCATTCATGCGATTTGGGCGACACCTCATCGCGGACGGCATGGCTCATCGGGTGACGGTTTTCCAGCATATCCGCCAGCGGCATATTGCTCAAACAACGCACCGTGGCATTCGTCACATTGGCTGCCAGCGACCCCTGCGGGTCGGTATTGCGAAAGAGATAGGCCACCGGATCGCTAATGTACATCTCATACCAGATGCCAATCCCCATGGGCGCACCCTCCTCGGAGTTCACCGGCTGACTCCGCAGATACTGCTGATCCAGCCGCATATCAATCACATGACAGCGACCAAACCAGTTCACCAGCAACGCCCGCCAGCCGAATTGCGACCAGAGAAAATGTATTCCTGGCTCATCAATAATACCGATGACTTTACCAAAGAGCACATAAACACGACATGATGCCTCTTTCACTATCACATACAGGCCAAACATCCGCACCAACAGCAAGAACATTTCCATGCCGATGAGCAACCCAAAAAAGGTTACCGCTGCTGCAATAAAAAAGCTCATGACTGGTTCACCTCCTGAATGACATGCCGTGCTTTCCGATAGATCGCCAACCGGATATTGCGTCGATACAGTGCGAGCACTTCCGGACCATGCTGCTTCAATTCACTGAGCTGCGCGGCCAAAGCGTGTAGCGGCTCAACTTCTGCCTGTGCGTGCAATGTCTCAATCTCAACCGCCCGCTTCGACTGCACAATCTTCTGATCCGCCGATGCCTGTGCCAGACTAATATCCGAAGAGACTTCATTATGTGCCGTGTTAATCGCCGCCAGAGCCGACTCCACCTCTTGTGGCGGATCAATCGCCGTAATCAAAGACGCTTCGAGCACGATCCCATAACGCAGCCCGGAAGAGAGGCATTCACGATCCATATGCTCATTCAAATTCGGCAGATTTTTGCGCAGGTCGTTAATCGAAATACCCTCCGTAATGCTCGGGTCCACCATCGAGGCATCAGGTAACAGGCTGATGTTATTCCGCGCCGGTGCCTCAAAGTTGGCAATCCGCTCACGCAACACCGAAATAAAATACCCCATTATATGAGCTATTGGCTGTTTCACGCCAAACAGGTATGCGTACAGGTTGCGTTCCGACACCCGATACCGAATCTGGCCCTTCAGCCCAATATTCAACTGATCCTTGGTCACTGCTTCGAGCATGGTCCCCTGATGGTTGGCTTCAGCAGCTTCGGGATCATGTGCCATATTCATCGTCTGCGTCGCAAGAGACACCTTGTGTATTTTCTCCCAGGGCCATTTAAAGTACGGTCCACCCGGTGGAATAACACGCAACTGCGGGTACGCATAGCGTTCTCGCTCCTCCGGTCGCAGATATTCGGCATACGGGTCTTCCAGCGTGGTGCCGCCTAACCGTTCTGCTCGTCCAAAGATCGTCTTGACTGCCAGTTCATTCTGATCAACGGTATAAAACCCACCTACCACATAGCTGAGAACAAACCACAAAATCGCCCCTACCAAAAATCCCAGTACGATATCCATTAAAACCCTCCCCTGGTACATGATGTACGCTCTTCATTTGGTATAAGTGAACACAAACGTATGAGAATCTCAGAAGACAGTGTGGTAAAGCCATGCAAAATGGCCTCCTCTTTACACATATAGCACAAAACACCATGATTTGTCAAGTCAGATAGGCTGTTGCTGTCTTATCATTGCAATGCAGAGTAGTGCAGTAAACTGCAACGAATGTCCATTTCCATAGCTAACCGAAACGGACAAACAGAACGCAACGTACTGTACAGACCCGAGGCTTGAGTAAAAGGTTCGTTTGATAGCGGTGAAACAAATAAAAGTGGATGATAAAACACAGATCACATCGGGTCACGCAACAAAGCATTGTCTGTCAGGTGCTTCAGCCCGCGAGGCCATTCCGTGCCAACGCAGTGTATCACGAACCACCGATACTACGGATATGTGAAGGATCATAAGGAAAGGAATACGGTCTTTTGAGCATTGATCGAGGCGTTTGATTCAACACCTCGACCAGTGAGCAGGTCAAACAAACACATGTTCGTGCGATATACAACGTTTACAGCATCAATCAGCACAAACTGTGGGCATCAATTAACGTGCGGTATCTTGCTCTCGACGTAATTCTTCAAGCTGCGCGGTGAGTTGCGCAACCCTGAAGGAAAGTTCATCTATATCACGTTTTGAGGGGATATTCAAGCGATTCAACATCTGCTCAAAAGCAGTTTCACCTGGGCGCATTGGCATATCTTCAGGTTGAACTGTCTCTTCTTGAGCGGTTGCCTGATTCTGCTTCAGGCGTTCCATCGCCTCGCGCAGCAGTTTATCACCATCTTTTTGCGCCAGTTCGCCCCGTTCGACCATACGCGCCGTCAGACGTTCAATTTCATCGTAAGTGAGCGCTACTGCTCCGATACCAGCAAGCACCAGCCGACGCATCATTTCACCAAATGGTGTGGTTTCAGGTGCGGCATCACTGTCATCCTCAATATGACGGACATTCACTTCCACTTCTTCGGTCATCGCCTTGTCTCCTTTCATCTCATCTCAACAAATACGACGTTGTCGGTTGCCAAACAATGTCACACACTACATTGTATCATAGCACACTTCTGTCTCGTGGTGCATCTGGCCAGTGAGTCAGAATGCGCAAAAACACATCTACCACATCTGGATCAAAATGTATCCCCGTAAGCGATGCAATATACTCACGTACCCGTTCCACCGGCCAGGCGGCCCGATAGGGACGATCCGAACGGAGCGCGTCCCATACATCTACTACCGCAAAAATACGTGCTGACAACGGAATATCGTGTCCGCGCAAACCACGAGGATAACCGCTGCCATCCCAGCGCTCGTGGTGACAGTAAGGAATATCGAGGGCCGGAGACAAATAGGTAATCGGTTTAAGCCATTCGTAGGCATACACCGGATGCTGTTTCATCAACGCCCATTCGTCATCATCCAATGCTCCTGGCTTGAGCAATATACTATCTGGGATACCCATTTTGCCAATATCGTGCAAGAGCGCTCCCCGCCGAATATGCTCCAGACTCTCGCCTTCAATCCCCATGGCCTGGGCTAGTTCTACCGTCAGGTTTGTCACCCGTTGCGAATGGCCCTCTGTCTCCTGATCACGCAAATCCAGACCACGCACCCACCCCAGCAATGTCGCATCATAAGCCCGCGTAATCTCAGCGTGTGAACGTCGAATCTCCTCTTCGGCCTGTTTGCGTTCGGTAATATCGCGCACAATCACCTGGGTTGCCGGCGTACTATCCCAAACAATATGCCCACTCGTCACTTCTACTGGAAACTCGTGCCCATCCAGACGGATGAGACGTGTTTCTACCCGTGCCACGGGCTGGTCACGGGCAATGATGCGCTGTAACCATACCATCATCTGATCAACCTGATTGTTCGGAACAAATCGTGTAATCGGGGACCCCACAAGAGACTCATGCTCGCTGAACGAGGCATGATCACACAACATCGACACCATTGCCGGATTTGCCAGCAGGATGTTGCCGGTCACCCCGACAATCATCACCCCATCTGGTGAAAGATCAAACAGATGCTTAAACCGGGCACGCTCTTCGAGCAGATGCCGATAACGGTTCAGTCGGGTAGTAGTGCGTACCCGCGCCCGCAACTCATTGGTATCACCGAGTTTGGAAATAAAATCATCGGCGCCAGCTTCAATCCCTTGGAGCAACGAATCACGATCATTCAATGCAGTGACCATAATGATCGGCACATCTGCCAGGACTGGATCAGCCCGTAGCCGCCGACAGACCTCAAACCCATCCATACCTGGCATCATCACATCAAGCAGAATCAGATCAGGCATTAATTTGGCTGCCATCAGCAGCGCTTCGTTCCCATTGGTTGCCACTTCCAGCCGATACCCATGCGCCATCAATCGCGCCTTGGTCGCTTCCCGTGACATCACTTCGTCATCGACAATCAAGATCGTGCTAGTATAATCGTTCACGCTCTCCAACCCCAGGCAAGATCACACAAAAGCCCTTGCCATATCGCAACACCGAACATCGATCACTGGTACAAACAAACATATCCAATGTGCTTTATTTTATCATATATCTTCGATCATTGTCCTATGCAAACAAACCAGAAACACTTGACAGTTTATGCGCTTGATTGTAAGATAGAGTGGAAGCTGTTTATTTGATAAGAGATGTTTATTGTCAAGATGCCTCGATCTGTCCATTCTCTGTATGCAGTTGTTTATGGCTTATCTAAACCATAATTGCGCAGATTTTCTCAGGCTTAAACCGGCCTGGAGCAGGTTCCATCCGGGTCGTTACTGCTGGCCCCGACCGCGTTAAACCCATCATTATGAACCAGTCTCAAAAACCCTGGCGAAGCAAAATCAGGACACACGCCAATTGTACAAAGCCCAGAAAATTGACACTATAGCGCTCGTAGCGTACCACCAGCCGACGATAGTTCTGCAGCCAGGCAA
>JAAURD010000185.1 GCA_012034075.1 Chloroflexaceae bacterium
GAACCGCTCTATGCGACCCGAGACGATCCAGTTTTTGCTGCGTGCCCAATGGCTCGGTATCGCTCTGGTACCAGCAGCTATCTTCATCTTGCCAATGAACTCTCTGCTCCTTCACGAAGCAGTTCCACCAGACGAGTACCGCGGTGGCTGATTGCTACGGGTTATCTCAGCAGTGCCATCTTTTTGGGCTGGCGCTTTCCACCGATATGGTCGTTCAGGGCGGAGTCAATAGCAGTATTGTCTCTCAGTTTACGGCTGGCCCGCTCTTCTGGGCGTATGCTGTCTTCTTTGTGGGAAGCATTGGCGTGATGTTTCAGGCAGTGCTCTCGGCGCGACGTCATGCCCTGACGCCGGCCTTGCGACGGCGGATGACCTATCTGATTGTGACGTTTGCTGGTCCCGGTCTGGCGACCTTTCCCTATCTGGTGATTGCTGGCGGGTATCTGCCCTTTCCCGAAGAACCGATTCTGTTGCTGGCATCGATGGTCAGCTTTGGTGTCATGCCGATGATCACCGTCATGACCTATAGTGTTGGATTGCAGGAGATGAATATTCCGGATCGGCTGGTCAAGCATGATTTTGTGCGCTGGCTGCTCTATGGGCCGATGGTCGGAGTCACCATTATTCTGTGTATTCAGACGGTGCCCTGGTTTGAGTATGTGATCGGCATCCCGGGTGACACGTTGATTGTGTTTGCGGTGATGATTATGACGGTCTTTATGCCGATGCTGATCACCCGTATTCGGCCCTATCTTGATGCGCTCGTGTATAGGCAAGATCAGGCCGAGATTCGCTATTTGCGCAATTTGCCGCGCAGCACGTTTACCCGCACGGACCTGCGCCAGTTGTTGGAGAATACGTTGATTGCGGTCTGTGGGGCGTTGCGGGCTGAAACCGGTTTTGTGGTAGGTCCGGGCGGCAAAGAGGGCTATACGGTCAAGGCGTTGTGCGGTCTCCGCCGCGATGTAAAACAATTTGTTGCGGACTATCCCCTACAAAATGTGATGCCACAGGTAGCGCAGATGCATCAGCGAGCGATGGATACCTTGCCATCACAGGATGATTTTTTGCAGCGCGGGCCATTTCGCCTGCTGCCGTTACGTAGCCCCGATGGTATTTTTCTGGGTGCGCTAGGCATTGCCTATGAGCCGGGCTTGGTGCACGAGCAAGGCGCCCTAAGTGCCGATTCGCGGCGGCTGATAGATGTGCTGGCACGTCAGATGGAAATGGCGCTGACAACGGTGGAGATGCAGCAGCGCATCTTTGATACGCTGCGCAACCTTGGCCCAGAGATGCAATCGTTGCATCATCTCACGAGCCAGTTTGAGCAGGTTGCGGCGCAGGACCTGGAGCATCATGAGACGCCAGTGCAGCTCCAGCCGCAGTTTCCGCAAATGGTGAAGGACGCGTTAACCCACTACTGGGGCGGCCCGAAGCTCTCTGACAGCCCGCTGCTGGGCTTGCGCAGTGTGCGGCGCTTGCTGCAAGAGCAGGGGGGCAGCCCGACGCGGGCATTGCAGGGGGTTTTACGCCAGGCGATTACCAATCTGCGGCCGGATGAGCAGCTTGACCCATCGGCGCAGGAGTGGCTGCTGTACACGATTCTCGAACAGCGCTACCTGCAAGGCAAGCGTATTCGTGAAATTGCCGATCACCTGGCGATGAGCGAGTCGGAGTTCTACCGCAAGCAGCGCGTTGCGATTGATGCGGTAGCACGTCAGCTGGCCTTGATGGAAGATAGCGAACTCATCGCCTGAGTTCGGGCTAATGCACCACGCCTGCTCCTTTCTACGTGTTCAGATGTACTCGAAAGTACGCCTTACTCACTTTTGAAATGTCTGTTTCATCCTGCACTGCGCTCTCAAGCGAACGTCTGCCACGCAGTCCATATGCGCGTGCGGCTTGAGCTCAAGGAGCACGCGCATGGAAGGAGCTGCTGTCTTAGTCTATTCCATCTGAACGCATCAGATCAACGGAGACAGACCGGTCGTGACATGGACGTTACAGGCAGCCAGCAATGTCTCCACCACAGCGGCATCACGTTGTGCGCCCAGATTGGCAAAGGTGGTGTGCGCAGGTTGCAAGAGCGCGTGCGCTCGCTCGTGCTGCTCAAGGCTCAGCAAGGTACGGGCAAATTCGGTGGCAGTACGGGCGTGTTCGTAGCGGTCGGAGAGGATGTTCAGACTCGCCTCAAACGCAGTGATAGCCTGGGCCGGGTCGGTAGCAGCCAGCACACGTGCCAGAACCCGCTGACTTTTGCCCTGTTCCGCACGATCCTGGTTTTCCTGGGCCGTCCGCAGGGCCTCCTGCGCATGTTCGTGTGCTTCGACCAAGTTCCCCTGGACCAGGCTCACCAGTGCCCAGCCACGATAGATTTCGGCGAGTTGATCCCTGGCCTGCTCCTGGTAGGCCAGCGTTTGCGCCTCGCGCAAGAGCGGCAGGGCCGCAGCGGTATCGCCTGAGCGCAGCTTGAGATCGGCCAGGCTAGACAAGCCCGCAACCAACGTGGTCTGATAGTGATATTTGCGTGCCACCTCAATCACATGCTCAAACAGCACCGTCGCTTCCGCATCATCGCCCTGGTTCATCCGCAGCGTCCCCAACGAAAGCTCCGTCTGAGCCTGGTACAGCAGCGCACCACGTTGTTCTGCCAATTGGATAGCCTGCTGGAGACACCTCCTGGCTCTCTCCCAGTTGCCAGCCATATCGTGTTCAATACCGATATTGTGCAAAACCGCCATCTTGCCCCAATCGTTGCCCGTCTGGTTATAGATTGCCAGAGCACGTTCGTAACATTGGAAGCCATAGTCATCGTCGCCCTCTTCCGACTCGATATGCAGGTTGGCAAGCGGAATCAAAACATCGGCATACGCATCGCTCTCCGCAGACCATACCCGCAGGCTCTGCTCAAGATGGGACAGGGCCCTGCTATACTCCTTGTTTTCAGTCAGCAATGCCCCATACATGCGGTGCATATGACCGGTCATCTCCTGTACGAAAGCGTTATCCTGATCCGGCGGTTGCGATGCGAGCAGATCCAGACCCTGGGCAAGCCTTTCTTTGGCGCGGTCGGGTGATTTATAGCGCAAAGCTGCCCCCATAGCATAACACTGGCGAATCTGGGCCTGCCGAATCTCCTGCTGATAGGCCCGATCAACGTCCTCCAAGCCCTGTTGAAGGGCATTCCCACGCCCAATATCGATCAGCATGCGCGCATCTTTGGCATAATACTCCAGCGCCAGGGCATAATCTCTGGCGTGATAGCAGTGCTGGGCCGCCTTGAAGTTTGCCAGTTCGTCGCTACTATCGGCAAAAGAGCTTGCGGCACGGCGATGCAACGATTGCCGCTCGCCGTCCTCCAGAACGTGCTGGTCATAAAAGACACGCAAGAGATCGTGCAAGCTATACTGCTTGCCCGTATATCCCTCGTTGACGCGGACAAGCGAGCGCTCGCTCAGGCGCTCAAGCACCGGTGTGGGGTCACTCTGGAGCGTGATCGCAGCAAGTATCTCTTTCGTACCCGAATCACCCCGAAGCACGGTAAGAGCACACATCATGGCACGCTCATCGGCCGAGAGCGAGGCATTGGTCTGTTCCTGGAGGTAGTGGGTAATATCTTCAGGATCACGCTTTTCGAGCAAGCGGTTCATCACACTGCTCTGATCCAGTGATTGTTTGAGCGCATCGACTGCCAGAGTCAGCCAGTAGGGGTTCCCATGAAGATGGTTGTGGATGCTGGCAACGTCGGGATCGCTGAGCACCAGATGGTGCCGCGCAAAAAGCTGCCGTGTTTCAGGCAAGCTCATCCCATTGAGCGGTTTAAACGTGCCTTCTGGCACAAAGCGGGGTGTCCGCTGCGAAGTCATAATCAGCCGAGTCGCGCTTTGGGCAAGGCCGCTGCGCAGTTCCTTGACAAAGCTATTGATACCAATGTCCATATCGACCAGATGAAAATCATCCAGACAGAGCACAGAGGACTGGTGCCGCAGCATCTCGATCAGGGAGTGGATATAGTGTTCGGGGTCAAATGTTTCACCCATGTTTCTGCTACTCTGCAATTGCTGCCAGACGCCCTGCTGCCCATGCCACGCTAGAAAGCCCGCCAGTGCCCAGATAAGGCTTGCCAGCGCGTCCTGCTCTTGAAAGCGATGCCAGAAGATCTTGTCGGGCTGAGTCAGTTGGTGCGCCAGCAGGGTAGCCAGCACGGTTTTGCCCGTACCAGGGATACCGGTGATCACCACAAAGTGCAGGGTTTCCACTTTTTCGCGGTAATATGCCAGTACATCTGCTCGATCCAACAGGTCCTCATAGTGCGGTGGTGAGAGCGGTCTGGACGGTTGCGCCGATCTGCCGTCGCTGCTTGATCCATAGGTCGTCACCAGCGTCGAGATCTCTTCGATGGTCGATGCGCTTTCAAGGCGCGGCAGGGCGCTCAGCCAATCCTTGTGTACCGATGGTCTATCGGCAGCGGGAATAATGACCTTGAGGTTGGCGCCCATCACCGCATCTAATTTGCGCAGATAGCCGCTTACCGGGCGCACTTCATCGCGACCATTGGGCAGCAGCGCGAGCGCACCAGTAACGGCCCAGCGAGATTCGCTGAGATCGATAGGCCGGCGCCCAAAATCAAGGAGATGCAGCAAACCCAGGCCCCAGGCCGCACCGATAGAGCTCCCTTTCACGCGTTCGAGGTAGGCCGATGGATGCTTCGGCCCTGGCACCGCCGTCAGGCGCCAACGAACATCGATATCCTCCGGCCAGAGGTCGCGCTGGCGCACATAGGCGCATGCATTCTGCATGGCCTCCTGAACTCGGCATCACTGGCATCAAAAAACGCCATCGTCTGCGGGTCGGGGTAAAACTGGCCCATACCGCTGGTCAGGCTACCCAGCTGAAGCGTGGCAATCAAGCCAATCGTCTCAAGGTCCAGCGGCAGCAAGACTTTGACGCTGCGGCTGCCGGGCAGCAACGTCCCACGGTCAAAACTGAGCATCACATCACGAACGGCTGCCAGTTGCCAATCCGGGTAGGCCTGATGGAGCAAACGCAACAGCATCGGAATGCGCTGGCGCAGCAGTGCCGACGTACTCCATGCCGCTTCCAGACGGCTCAGCAGCTCCGGGTCGGGTAATGCCGGCGCAGTGAAACCGCGCTGGTAGACCTGCTGCCAAAGCAGGACCGCGCGATAGAGCAGCGGGCAAGGGGGCCCAGGCAATGCCGGGTGCGGGCTGCTGTTCGTCGCTTGCATTGCCAGCGTTGCCAGCGCACAGACGGCCATGGCCTGGGCAATCGGTACATACCGCTCTTTGTAGCCAAACAACGGGTCATCCGGTCCTAACGGCCATGGCAAAGCATCCGCATCCACCAGAAAACCAGCCAGCCAATCGGCCTGACCATCGCGCACAGCCTGATAACAGGCATGCCACCAACCGTGCTGTTCACCGACCAGACGCTCACAAAAAACCATTTCGTCCAGCTAATCGTCATGCTCTGCCTGGATAATTGCGCTCAACGCATCAGTCATACATTACCTCTCCAACATGTGTTCAATGTGATGAGCTATCGCTGGTGTTAACACGCCGCTACTCACAAGACGGCGCCATGCCCGGCGGGCGCGGTCCGTAGCACATGCATTGATCGAACGTTCGAGTGTCTCCAACGCGATATCATTGAGCGCTGGAATCGGGAGCGGTTGTTCCGGCAGAGCCAGTTCATACCTATCGAAGACACGGCCCAGGTTTATTTCGGAACGGCACAGCCGACGTTGTTTGTTCCATGTCAAGATAGTGAGGTACTGCTGGGGTTCCTCCGGGCCAACGTGATTCAGCGACATCGTGCGCCACTCAAAGAGCAAAACGGCGTTCTCCCAGTTCTCCCTGGCCGTCTGAAAGATCAACACATATTCACCGGATTCTTGCTCCTGCATTTCAAGATCAAGCGACCCGCTCTGATTTTGGAAACGTTCACGCGTCCGCCGGCTGGTCGTTGGGGCCAGTTCATCTTCGCGTTGGCGCTGAACCGATGCAGCCGCCGGGTCGGCCCGCAACATGTATTGCGGCAGCGGCGTGACATCCCACCATATACTGGTTGGTGTGCTCGTCGTTTGTGGTCTGGGCGTATCCGCTAGCATGAGCTTTGCTTGATAGCTGCCCGGTGCCACATTGCGAAAGATGATCTGCCCACGTTGATTGAGCCGACCATAATAGGTGATGGGGGTACCCGACTCACTGCTGCTATCCTGGCGCAGAATGATCGGCACATCTTGCAAGCAGCGGCTATGTCGTGCAATCGGAAACACCGTGATCGGCAGATCCACCAGGCCCGTGGTTTCGGCAGGGCAGGGGGAAACCATCACGCTCACCATCGCAGTAGCGCTATAGGTTGGTCGGTCGGTCGGTATGGTCAGCGTATTCAGCAATTGTTGAGCCTCCTGCTGGATAGCTGCATGCTGGTTTTGTCGGCTATCGGCGTTCATATCAATCTGTATCCTCTCCGGTCGTTGTTCGCTCGCTCGTTACGTTCTCAGTACTCACTGTGATGCTCCAACATCACGGCGGTTGGGCCATATTTGCTGCACTACTACATCATGCAGCAGAGCCGACCGCGCCATCATGGTTCCTGTCGGTCGATGATCGTGCGTTCTGGGTAGCAATCCACCCAGATCTTGGTTGGACGCTGTGGCGGTGCATGCCCACAGAGCGGACAAACCACATCTGCTTGCATCCGTTGCAGTTCGGCCAATTCCTGTTCCATCTGTGCGACATAGGCTGGCCGGTCACGCATCTTGTCGTTGAATGCCTTCCAGAACGGATCATCCGGTAGATACTGCTCTTGCAATTGTTGCACCCAGCGCTTGAAGTCTTTATCTTTGCGTATGCGCTTGATATTTTGTTGCAATTCCTCAATCTCTGCTCGGAACTTCGTATAGGTAAACAGGTTTCCACATTGTGGGCAGGCCCAGCGTTGCCTTATCTCATACGTTCCACCATGCTCATAGGGGATTAAGATCCAATTTTTGCGGCGGGTGTAGTAGGTTTTTTTGCAATCTTCACGATGATCTTGGGACGATGGGCAATGATTGTTCTGATAGAGACTGGTAAGGCCAGTCAGCGTCGGTCGCTTGCCGGTGGTGACGGCCTGATGAATAACATCACCGTGGCATTCATGGCAGATCTTAAACTCAACTGAACCAACGATCAATTCAGTCAACTCATGCAGCTGGGGATAGAGCAGACTGGTGGCAAACGCGCCACCCTGGAGCTTGCGTGATCGATCCGTCGTAGGCTCCTGACCCGCTTGCATCTCATGCCCGCAACCCGCCACAGCATCAGCAAGAAAGTGCCAGAGCGCACATGTTGTGGGCTGCCAACTGATGAGCCGATATTGGCCTCTTTTGCTCTGATTGCGGATGATTTCGAGACCAATCCCCTGTGCAAGAAGATATATTTCGGTTTTGTCAATATCCGCCAGTTTGTTTTTGCTACCGAGCATCTGTTTCAGTCGATCAATCGTTTTAGAGATCGATCTTGCAACCATAGAGCTGATATTGAAAACTGCCTGGCTCCATTGACCAGTCCAGAAGTCTGAAATATGTCTGCTACCATCGGGCCAGCCACAACCATACGCAAGCACCAGATCCATCAGGAAGTGGGCCGGCGCATCCGGTAGCAGATGATCCCTGGCAAGCAACCCGATATGCTCCCAGACAGCGTCGGGCGGCAGTCCATCATGTTCCGGGCCAAAGGCGATCATGGCGCATGCCAGCGTCAGATCGTGATCGTTCAGATGGATGTTCTTACGCTCGGATGTCTGCTGAAATGCCTCAACGCGAGCAAGAAACGTATCGTGGCGGTGGCGTGACACTATCCAGCCATCTTCGGTTATCGGCGACTCGAACTCGAGTGGTGACGCTGCCTGATCCAGGTATCCTTTGATCGCTATCCAATCTTCTTGTTGCGGCATAGGTTTCGCTCCTCATCGTCTGCATTGGATATGGCAGTTGTTGGTTTCTTGATTGTACCTGCTCATGGGCTGAATGACAAGTGCAAGCATAGCTTAGATTGATGAAGTTGCATCAACAACACATGCAAAAACTGAGGCCCCTATGTACTATGAAGAGGTGTTTACTATATATAATGGTACGGGGATTGTACGTGAAAACAAGAAAGGTCAAACGCCTCTGACTCATGGGTCAACCACACACCATGCGCTTGATGCTGTTCATGCGCATACGGAAGGAGCCGGCGCTGATGCCATTGTAGCCCAAGACACGCGGATCTGGGAATGCTGGTCTGCACAAAGGACTATTGGAATAGGTCGGAATAGGGATTTTTCGCTGACGTTAAAAGGGGATATACAGAATGAACAAAGGTTCGGTTTTTGTGGGTACCGTGCTCCTGTTACTGATGACGATCATCGGCTCGAATGCAGTTCTGCTGGTGCTACCGGTTCCGCCGGTGTGACGGTTCGGCTGGTGTTCCCGGTCCTGCTGGTGCTACGGGCACCTGATGCAGACGGTTGCGATCATCGACTACGGTCTGGCAACCTTCACTCGGCCGCAAAGGCGTTCGAGCGGGCAGCGGCTGACCGTGGACTGGAACGCCGGATCCTCGTGACGGCGGCTGCGGAAGATGTCGCTACTGCGGACCGGGTTGTTTTGCCTGGCGTTGGCGCATTTGCCGACTGCAAGGCGGGGCTCGCAGCGCTGCCCGGCATGATCGAGACGATGGAGCGTGTTGTTCGTCAGCGCGGGCGGCCGTTTTTGGGCATTTGCGTCGGGATGCAATTGCTGGCGACGCGCGGCCTTGAGTTTGAGGTAACCGACGGGCTCGATTGGGTGCCGGGCGAGGTCCGTCGCATCGAACCGGCGGTATCTGTGCCGGGCCTAAAGGTGCCGCATATGGGTTGGAACACCCTGCAGATTGCTTGCCCCGCGCCATCTTCTGACCAGGGTGGCGAAGCGCCTCCGCATGCGGCCTGGCGACCGCTCCTTGACGGGATAGCGACCGGGCCAGCGGGGCAGCACGCCTACT
>JAAURD010000186.1 GCA_012034075.1 Chloroflexaceae bacterium
TGCATGCTGCGTACTGCATGCTGTGTGCTGTGGGCTGAATCCTGTACTGGGGGTCTGGGGGGCGTATAGCCCCCCAGCCGGCGCGCCGGCGCGATCGATTTTTTGTCGTTTTGGGGGTATGGGCGCAACGCGGGAGAGATGTAGGTGCGGCTTGCAGCCGCACGAAGACACGGCAAGCAGGCACTGCCCGTCAGTGGCGGCGCCAGGGGCTGAAGCCCCGGGCTTAGCTGGAGCAGCCCTTCGGTCGTACCCTCACTACCAGGCCGTTACTCCACTTTAGGGGCGGAAAGCACAGAAGTTCGTAATAAAACCGAATACATGTTCTATCACCATAAGATGACAGCCGAGCAAAAATCGGGTATACTCCTCGTAAATGGATCCGAACGGTTCTGGAGAAAGGTTGCTCATCAATGAGACAGTCAGATCATCTTCGCACTGAAATCGAGACCTTGTTTGCGGAGTGTCTCGCCATTACCCCTAAATCAACGCTCAAATGTCTTATGAAGTTCGTTTTTGGGGCACTAGTCTCACAGGCACTGATGTTGCGTCAGATTGCGACCACGTTGACTCACGTGTTTGGTGACACCGTGCAGGCGGTCAGTCATGAACGCCGATTGCGCCACACGCTTAACGAGACGGATGTTCAAGCGGTGTCCACGTATAGTCGAGTGGTGCGGCGGATCTTGCGTCGCTTGCGTCCCGATCAGCACCTTCGGATCATCATTGACGAAAGCGGTCACAGCGATGTTGTTCGCGTGTTGACAGTTGGTTTGTGGTATCGTGGCCGTGTACTACCCCTTACCTGGGTTTCTTGGGAGGGTCAAAAGCCTCATAAGGAGATACAAAATAACCGAATATATGTGCTGTCCGCCCCTAAACCCACAAGGGGAGAAGGGAGCGCGGTCGTGCCGACCGCACGTTTCCCTCACCCCCGGCCCTTCTGCCACACTACCCTTTACCCACATCTCGGAAATCTGCGAATGGCGCAACCGGAAGGGGTTCAGATTTTTGTCCAGATGGACATCTGATACCAAATTCGGTTAAACACTTGTCATATCCTGTCCTGCTTCCAGCAGCCGAGGCGGTAATACAGCGTGCGTGAGCTGATAGCTGCTTGTTGTTCACGCAGTGTTCGACACCGTTCTTCCAATGCGTCAACCAAGTCATCAATGGTCTCGAAATGCTGATTGGCCAGCACTTCATCCGTTACGGACCACAACCGCTCAGCAGGTTGCAGTTCCGGCGAATAGGCCGGTTGGAAGACCAGATGAATACCCTCCGGTACCGCTACCTTGGCGCTGGTGTGCCAACCAGCTCGATCTAGGACCAGAATGAATGGCTCGGATGGGCCGAGTCCCAGAAACGCTGCCAGTTCGTGCAAAGCCTGACTGAAGCGTTTCGAGACACTCGGTAAAATCAACCAGAACGTCTCGCCGCGCTCCGGACACACAAATCCGTAGAGATAGCGCCACTTGTACCGCTGATGAACGTTGATGGATTAGGCGCACACCTTGGGGTGCCCAAACCCGACGGATGATACCAAATTCGGTTAATCGATATGAAAAATAGGTGCGGCTTGCAGCCTAGCGGCGTAAGGGGCCCCGCGCTGCGCCCCTACAAAGCAGGCGCTCCGCGTTCGATACAAAGCGCATACCAGTGATCACCCGAATTTGGTATCATCTGTCCATTATTACCCTTCCTGATGCTCCTGATGACCTTCCATGATTTGTGGGTAAAGATTAGTCTGCCACAAGGGGAGAGGGGAGGCTTTCAAGGGTAGGTTTTTTGACAGATCGCTTTCTGATGCGGTATGAGACGCAAATGGCGTTCCCATCGGAGAGCTTATATCCTGATTTGTAGGGGCGCAGCGCGCTGCGCCCCTACAAATCAGGCGCTCCAAGTGCGATCTGTAGGAGCGTCTGCGTGCTGCGCCCACCCGAATTTGGTATGAGCCATGTCTAAACCAAAAAACCTACCCTTGAGAGCCCTCACCCCCGGCCCCTCTCCCAAGGATGGAGAGGGGAGTTTGTTCACATGGTACCGGTGTGCTATGGTTCATTGTTAACGTTTATGCACTAGTTGCACGAAGGCTTAGATCGTCCTACAATAGAAAGAAGTGTCAAACAGACCAGGAGGATATGTGGATTCTGTAGAAGATGATCGTCCGGCAGTGGTTGCCCCCGAAGTGTATATGACCGACCTGGTGTTGCCGAGCCAGACGAATTATTATCGCACCATGTTTGGTGGCGATGCGATGGCGATTATGGATAAAACGGCGGCGATTGCGGCGTTGCGGTTTTGTCGGCAGCCGATTGTGACGGCTTCGACCGAACGGATCGACTTTCGCGAGCCGATCCACGAGGCGGAGATTATTGAAGCGCGAGCACGGGTGATTTATGCGGGGCGTTCGTCGCTGGTGGTGCGCGTGCATGTGTATGGGGAGAACCCGATGGTGGGTGATTTGCGTCTGTGTACAACTGGTTATTTTTGCATGGTCGCGATTGATCCAGAGGGGCAACCTATCCCGCTGAAGAATGGCTTGCTGCTGGACGATGAGCAGGCGCGGGAGGAATGGCATACCGGCGAGGAGATTCACGATACACGGGCATCACGACGGGATCGTCGGTAGATACAGCAGCACAGAGGAGGCACATTGAGTATCGATCAGGCGCTCTTTCGGCAGGTAATGAGTCATTTTGCGAGTGGGGTAACGGTGGTGACGACGGCGGTTGGCAATGAGCGTTCGGGGATGACGGTGAGTGCGTTTGCGTCGTTGTCGCTGGAACCGCCGCTGGTGCTGGTGTGTTTGCACCAGCAAGCTGGTAGCCATCATTTGATTCAGCGGGCGGAACGGTTTGCGGTGAATATGCTGGCGGAAGATCAGGAGTATCTCTCGCGTTGCTTTGCATCGCACCATGCCGAGAAGTTTGTTGAAGGCAGCTATACCATCTCAGAAGAGGGATTGCCGTTGCTCAAAGACGCACTGGCGACGATAGAATGCCGGCTAGTCAATGTCTTTCCAGGCGGTGATCATAGTATCTTTGTTGGGCATGTGCTGCGGGCTGAGACGAGTCAGAAGTGCCGTCCGTTACTCTATTATCGATCGGGGTACCATCAGCTTGATTAAAAGACGCAGACGATTGGCGAGCAGCCGACCGGTTGCCGCACTGGTATTGGTGATGACCGTGGTGCTGCTTGTGGCCGGGTGTACCCAGCCCGGCGCAGCACCGTCGGTGTCGCTGGAGGACCTGCCCACACCTACCCTCGCGCTGCCGCCAACTTTTGAGCCACCGCTGCCAACCCTGCCGCCAGCAACACCAACGCTGGCTCAGACAGGGGATCGGACGATGGCCGGTCTGGATGAGAGCGAGTGGCGGACAGTTGAACCGGGGATGGAACTGCGCAAGATATGGGTAGTTGACCAGGAAAGGACTGAACAGGTAATCCTCTTGCGCTTTGAGCCGCAGCAGGTGCGCTTTCATATCGGCTATACGCCAGATCAACCGCGCTTTTTGTTTCAGTGGTGCCAGGATATGGCACCGCTGGTTGCGGTCAATGGTGGCTTTTTTGATGAGACGTTTGTCAGCACGGCGCTGGTGATTAGTGGTGGCATTGCCAGCGGTCAGAGCTACGAGGGCACTGGCGGCATGTTTGCCGTAGATGAACAGGGCCAGGTATCGATGCGCTATCTGGGTGAAGAAGCGTATGACCCCGATGAACGCCTGGTTGAGGCGATGCAGGGCTGGCCGATGTTGATTAAGCCTGGTGGCGTGCTAGTGTATACCAGTCAAGGGGTAGAGCAGGCCGAACGCACCGTACTGGCACTTGACCAGGCAGGGCGGGTGCTGGTGATTGTCAGTCCGGGCGAGTTCTTTACGTTACGCAGCCTGGCCGACTGGTTGCTGAGCAGTGACCTGGAAATTGATGCCGCCATGAACCTGATGGTGGTTCATCGACCAGCATGTGTATCAATAGTGATCAGTATCAACAGCAGGTGTTTGCCTGGAGTCCGATACCGCTGGTGCTGCTGGTGTGGTCCGAGTCCTAGTCTTTGGGAAAAGAACTGAGCAAAACGATGATTCAATGTTTCCATGCTACCCGCATAGGGGCGCTTGTGCTGGCGTTATCGCTATGGGTCTTGAGCGGCTGTGTCGATCAGTCCGTTCCGAGCGGGGAGCAGCCGACACCGGCTACCACAGCGGTGGCAACGCCATCCCTATCGGCGCCGCCAGATAGTACTGCCACAACCGAGGTGGGCGAGATAGCCACCACAGAGACGCTTGAGTCGCCGGTGGCTGCAAGCCCTGAGTCGACTGTGCCTGGTGCGGGCGACCCGCTGGCGCCGTCGTTTCAGGTGGGTGATCTGACGATCACGATCAACCAGGTCGGCGATACGCCGGTGAATGCGTTGATTGAGCCAGAGGCAGAGCAGCGTTTTGTGCTGATTGATTTGACAGTGACCAACAACGGTACGGTCGAGACCGCCGTGTCATCGCTGTTGCAAATGGTGCTGCGTGATACCAGCGGGCAGGAGTATGCGATTGATTCGACCGCTGCGCTGGCGGCGGGGGTGACATCACCCGATGGACAGCTGGCGCCGGGGGCGCAACGTCAGGGCAAGGTCGGCTTCCAGGTACCCCAGAACGTGACTGATCTGGAGCTTGTATTGCGTGATGTCTTTGGCAATGAAGGGTCATTGCCCTTGCCCGCACCTGCGGCGGATGCACCAGCGTTGTATGCGATTGGTGAGCCGGTGCAGGTGGGGACGCTGGTGATTACCTTGAATCAGGTGTTGGCGCCACAGCATAACATCTTTCAGCCGGATGCGGGTGAGCGCTTTGTAGCGCTTGATCTCACCGTGGGCAATATCAGCGATGCCGAGCAGATGGTCTCCTCGCTGTTGCAACTGCGGCTGCAAGATACCGCTGGGCAGACGTATAGCCCGGATTTGGATGCTTCGTTTGCGGCTGGTGATGGCACCATGCAAACGCCCGATGGCATCATCCAGCCCGGCGAGGAGCGTCAGGGGCAGGTGGGTTTTGCCTTGCCAGCCGATGCTGAGGGGCTGGTGCTGCGCCTGGAAGACCTGGAGCAGGGTCGGGCGTATATTTTGCTGCCGTAGAAGCAGTACCAGCTGGAAACCGATTGACAGCATGATATGAAATATGCTATACTGGTTTGTGAAGAAATGAACGATCTTAGTTATAAAATGCAGCGTCGGAGATCATATGTGGCAGGATGCTCTTAGCGCTTCGTCGAACTGGGCTAGCGATCATGTACAGACCATTTTGGCATGGCTGGTCTTCTGGGTGGTTGCGTTGGGCATGGTCAGCATTCAAGGCTTGCTGATCTCTTCATCGTTGGGTTTGGAATACCGGCGAGCACTGGCCCAGAACCGTCCGCGGAGCACGGTGATGGAGACAGTGTGGATTGCAGGACCGGCGATGATGACCGTGGCGATTGTGCTCTGTTCCTACGCTGCGATGATAGACTCTTACCCGCTCGATATGATAGGGTCACACGAGTGGTCACATGCACTGCTGCCGGTGGCATCGGGTGGCCTCAGCGTGCTTGGCGCCGGGTTGGTGCTGGCACGGCCCGGCCTGGTGCGTGATTACCTGAGCTTAACCAAGCCACGGGTGGTATTGCTGCTGTTGCTCACCACCCTGGCTGCCATGTTTATTACCAATGCGGGGTTGCCCTCGGCCGCGCTGGTCTTCTGGACCATGGTTGGCGGCTACCTGGCGGCGGGCGGCGCTGGGGCGATTAACTGTGCGTTTGATAGCGATATTGATCGGTTGATGGGCCGCACTGGACGACGACCCGTGCCCAGTGGGGCGCATTTCACCACGGGCGGCCTTCTGGTTTGGCATTGTGCTGGTACTGCTGGCATTTCTGGTGCTGGCGGCCTTTACCACGCTGCTGGCAGCGGTGCTGGCGCTGGTTGGCGCCGTCTATTACACCCTGCTCTATACGCGGTGGCTGAAACGCACGACATGGCAGAATATTGTGATTGGCGGGGCGGCCGGGGCGCTGCCGCCGCTGGTGGGTTGGGCCGCGGTGACGGGGTATCTGAGCCTGCCGGCGATTATTCTGTCGGCGATTATTTTTTACTGGACGCCACCTCACTTTTTGGGCACTGGCGCTGGTGCGACAAGAAGATTATGCCCGTGCGCGGGTGCCGATGCTGCCCATCGTTGCGGGGGAGCAGGAGACACGCTGGCAGATGCTGCTCTATTCCATTCTGATGGCCTTTTTGTCGCTGCTGCTGACGCCGTTGCGAGCGATGGGTTTGCTCTACCTGGTGCTGGCGTTGCTGCTGGGTGCTATCTTTATCTATTATGCGTGGCGGGTCTGGCGTGGTGGGGCGCAGCGCACGATCTGGCAGATGTATCGCTATTCGTTGCTCTATCTGGCGTTGCTGTTTGCTGCGATGATGCTTGACCGATTGCTTCCACTGGCGCTGGTACAGGCTGCTAGCGGGTAAAGGAGCTGGGTGATGCTGTGGTATCGAATGATTGGCTTGCTGCTGATACTGTCTGGGCTGCTGAGTAGTTGTAGCGATCAACGGGTGTCGATTGAAACGATACCCGCGTACCCCGATGCAGCACCGCTGCAACCGGGCGAACATCCCTTTGCGGATAGTACCCGCACACTCTTTGAAAACATCGTTGGCGATCAGATGACCACACAGGTGCAACTCTATCGTTTGCCCATGGAGACGACGCTGGAAAACGTCAAAACATTTTACGGGGAGCAATTCAGGGAAAGCGATTGGTCGTTGGATGAAGCGGCTGCGGCCCAGGAGGGCTATATGCGCATGGCGACCTGGAAGCGAGGAAATATCCTCCAGGGAGAACAAATTTTGCTCATTGGTTTTCTGCCGGGGGAGGCGAGCAATACCATGATGGTTGGTCTCTTCTCACAATAGGGCTTTTGGCAAGTAAGAAGTAGCATTTTTTCGCAAAGTCGGGTATAATGCTATTGGGGAGTGGGTCGCTTGTGTTAGTGGTGAATAGAGTGTCCGGTGAGAAAGGATGACCCTATCCCCATTTTTTGGCAACACGATGCACCATATCAGCGTTTTGTTACGCCTGATCATGGCTGCTGATGATATGTTCAGGGTTCATCATCATAAGAAAAGTGTAAGGAGGATCTGCTCATGGCAAGTATTGAACCGTATGTAGACGAGGCCGCTAGCACAACGCTGCCTGTGGTCAGCCTGAGTGAAACAGCAGCGTCACGCCTGCTGGCAATGATGGAAGAGAAAAACCTGGAAGGCTATGCCTTGCGTGTCTTTGTTTCGGGTGGTGGCTGTTCGGGTCTGCAATATGGCATGACCTTTGATGATGAACAGCGCGAAGGGGATGCCGATTTTGTTGCACATCATTTGCGCGTGCTGGTTGACCCAATTAGCGCCCAATATATGCAAGGCGCCACCGTCGATTATGTTGATTCGCTGATGGGTGGCGGCTTTAAAATCGATAACCCGAATGCGGTTTCCAGCTGCGGCTGTGGTCATTCCTTCCGCACCGCCGAGCAGGACGAGGACGATGCGAGCGAGAGCGATGCGGGCACTGGCTGCGGTAGTTGCTCATCGCAGCGGTATGACTAAGCGCGGTGTACTCGGAAGCGTATCTGGAAGGCATCCGGCTCTTTAACGCGCAGTCGTTCTGGCATGCCCACGAGGCGTGGGAGGAGTGCTGGCACGAGGCCGAAGAACCGGATGCCACGTTTTATAAGGGCATTATTCAGGCGGCGGCAGCGCTGGTGCATTGGCAACGGGGCAACTTGCGTGGCCTCCATCGCAACTGGGCTAAGAGCCAGGATAAGCTGGATACTTTGCCCACGACGCATCTTGGGCTTGATCTGGTGGCCTTTCGCGGTGTGATGGATGCGTTTATTGCGGCGTGTGATGCGGGCGAGACTGGTATTGTGCCATCGATTACATTGTCCGCGGACGCTTAAATGTCACCGGTAGGTGCGACTTGCCGCCGCACGGCGACGCTGCGTGCATCCGATGTCACCGGTAGGTGCGGCTTGCAGCCGCGCGCAGACAGTGTCAATATCCGCCATTATACAGAACAAATGTTTTGGTTATCTTATGTTATACCCTGAAGCAGTCGATTTTCTGACCTCGCCGGGTGAGCCGTATGAGCGCCTGGAACTGGTCGCGGATGCCGAGCTGGACCGTTATGGGGCGGTGTACCGGGGGACGTTGCGCTGTGGTGCGCATGGGCCGCTGTTTGCGGTGGAGCAGGGTATCGCCAACTTGATAGCGCCTGACCGCGAAGCAGATAGTGTCGCTCGCGTCACCAATTATTTGCCGCTTACGGCGTGGGCGTATGAGCGTACCTGGCGACCGCACGCGCTTTCGTTGCTCACGGGGCAGCCGTTTGGGTATGACCGCGAGCTACCGTTGATTGCGAGCCTGATGCAGCCAGAACGGGAGGGGCTGTATCTTGATGTGGGCTGTTCGACGGGGCTGTATGCGCGAGCGTTGACGCGACAGCGACGCGAGCAGCACGGCCATGTGATTGGCATTGACCTCTCGCGCCCGATGTTGCAGCAGGCGCATACCTTTGCTACCGAGCAGGGCCTCCGTGTCAGTTTTGTGCAGGCCAGTGCGCAGCATTTGCCGTTTGCCCAGGGGTCTGCGGCCGGTGTAGCCATGGGGGGATCGCTCAACGAGATTGGCGACGTGGATGCCTGTTTGCGCGAAATTCGGCGCGTCCTGGCACCCACCGGGCGGTGTGTGATGATGAACCTGCTCCAGTCGCAGGTGCTGCCGGGTCAGGTGCTGCAGCAGACGCTGCAGTGGAGTGGGATTGATTTTTGGACGCGGGATGAGTTGAACCAACGCTTTGCGGCGAGTGGTTTGCGGCTCATCGATCAATGGTGTTATGGGATTGTGGTGTTTAGTTTGCTGCTGGTGTGAAGCTAGTGCTGTAACCATGTTGATATGACGCACGCACCTGCTTTGTAGGGTCGCAGCGCGCTGCGACCCTACAACGCAGGCACCGGCTGTAA
>JAAURD010000187.1 GCA_012034075.1 Chloroflexaceae bacterium
CTGCCACCCGATTTTGATTACACCACGCTGAAAGGGTTGCGCAACGAAGCCCGCCAGGTGTTGCAGCATATCCGCCCGGTCACACTGGGGCAGGCGTCACGTCTGGCTGGTGTCAACCCATCGGATGTGCATATCTTGCTCTTTGCGTTGGAACGCCAGAACCGTTTGCGGGCCGATCCGCAAACCGCCGAAACCGTGGGTTAAACACAACATCCATTTACTGCATCTGGGCTTTCATCTGCTCAATTGTCTCAAGCAGTTCGGCCGTGCGCTGGCGTTCGGCTGCCAGGGCCTGTTCCGCAGCGTCGGCGCGTTGCCGTTCGGCCTCTTCGGGCAGCAGCACCAGCTGTCCATCTGGATGATACAGGCGCAGCCAGGTATGGTATTCTCCCAGAAAAAAGCCCTCCCATGGCCCCAACCACAATCTCATACCGTTACTCCAGAGCCACCCGCGCCCATCTGGCTCAATTGGATGATACCGAAAACCCATACCTGCTTGCCATCCCAGAAGTTCCTCAACATCTGGCCCTACGTAGAAGTGTTCATACACATGAAACGTCTCCTCATAGAGGAGTTTGCGTTCACGCATATGATGTTCTGCGGTACTGGGTGAGAGTAGTTCGATGATAATCTTGGGATAGAGCACATCTTCATCCCAGGTTGCCCAGTATTGCCGTGGCTTGGTACCATCTACATTAAACACGATAAAGAAATCCGGACCTTTAAAATCAAGCGTCTCTATTTGTTGAATACTATAGTAGAAGAACATATTGGCGCCCATATAGTAGTTCTTCATCTCGTTGTTATTGGCCGCAAGATAGCCAGCCATCAACAGCACCGTGTTTTTAAAATGCCACGGCGACATTCTATCGCTATCGTCTTCAGGCAAGTCTGAGGGGGGCATTCGATCAGGGTCCTGCCAGGACATATCGGTAATAGTGAGACCAGCAGATGGCGTGTTGGCAGCCGTTCCCTCTGGCTCATGGGCATGTGGGTTGTTCGTTTCGGTTTCTGAGGTCTGCATTATGGCGTTTTCCTCCATGTTGCTCTGTTGCTGATTACTGCTGGGCTTTGAGCCGATCTATTTCGGCAAGCAATGCCGCTACACGCTGCCGTTCGCTAAGCAGTGCCTGTTCGGCGGTGTCTGCCCGTTGTTCGGCGGTGTTTGCCCGTTGTTCGGCGGTGTTTGCCCGTTGGCGTTCTGCTTCTTCGGGCAGCAAAACCAGTTGCCCGTCAGGGTGATACAGGCGCAACCAGGTATGCTCTTCGGTGAAATAGTGACCTTGCCAGGGACCTAACCACAGCGCTATTTGCTCGCTCCATAACCAACCTCGCGCATCTGGCAAGATCGGTCGATACCGGGAGCCATCGTGGCGCCAACCCAGCAGGGTTTTAACCTCTGGATCAACACAAAAATATTCATCTGTCGCAAAGACCTGTTCGTAGAAGTCTTTTTTGTCCGTCAAATCGTACCGTCGGGTGCTCTGCGAAAGCAATTCGATAATGACATTCGGTAAACGGCCACCCTCTTCCCAGTTGGCCCAGTAGCGGCGTGGCCGGCTGCGATCCACATTCCGCACAATGAAGAGATCAGGGCCTTTGAAATGCTGATGTTTCACCTGCTTTTGACTGTAGTAGATAAACATGTTCGCACCAATATAACATTCTTCCGGTTGGGTATCATTGGCTGCGATGTAGTTGGCTAACAACAACGTCGCATTTTTAAAGTGCCAGGGTGATTCCATTTTGGCTCCGTCATTATCCGGTAGATTTTGCGGCGGCCTGGCCTGCGGGTGCGGCCAGACAAGAGCGTCTGCGGCTGACCTGCCATTGGTATGGAGACGACCATGAACATCTGGTTGCCTGTTCGTGCTGATAACGGTTTCGGTAGCGGTTTCGATCATCGGTGCATCCTTTTGGATATCTGTGCTACTTCCTGCTGTTAGTATATCATGCTCCCTGTCCGACTTGTCAAGAAGCCGAACAAACGACGTTTAACGTTATGGGGTGGTGTATTCTTGATTCAACATGGGACGGGTAAATTGACGATCATAGTCTTCGCCCCAGAAGTCGGCCAGTGCTTTTCCTTCAATGCGGACTTCGACCCGACGGAAGAAGGGTTGCTGACGTTCGTTTTGCAAATCGGTGAGCGATAAGACCAGTGTACCGAGCGCGGCTTGCCGATCGGTGGCATTGACAAAAGCTTCATTGATATCGACAATGACAAGATCACCATCGGAACGAATAGAACGCAACCGTGTTTGCGGTGGAATAACGGTCTGTAAACGATCGGCATAGCTGCCTGGACCGGCGAAGAGTTCTTCGACCGTGCGTGTGGCAATATCCAGGGTATGTGGTATAAAGCGAGTAATACGCACACGATAGTCATCATAGACAAAATAGAGCGGCAAAATCGGGTTCGGCTACCAAATTCACCCGAGAGTTGTTCAGGATTATCCGGATTGAGTTGTGGACGGAGCAGTGGCCTGTCATTGCCTTGCAAACCAACATCGACACCATCGACCTGAAACTGAACGCTGTTCACGCCTGGTAAAGCCGTCAGAGTGTGGGCGATGGAGCGTAATGCCAGATCATTGTCTATCTGCTGGTCGAGATTGACCGTCACATTGCTGTTTTGCTGCTGGAGCGATAACACCGTCACATCGGACGGAATCAGCCGAACGAGACCGCTTCCTGGTTGGGGGCCACGGAACAGTTCAGCGAGTGCCGTTTCTGGGTTCAGATCGGATGGTGAACTGACTGAGCGAGTGACTGGGATGAGCAGGCTGCCGTTGCTGGGAGCAAAGTAGAGTGTGAGTGCCGGCTGATTGGTGCTCTCAGGTCCAGCAGTAGGTTGCAAAGACGACGGTTGCCCAGTGGAAGTTGGCTCGGCAGATGGGGTCGGTGTGGTATTACCAGTTAAAATCAGTACAACATCATCGACGAAGAAGCTCGTGGTTGACTGATGATTGCCATTGACCTCAGCAAAAATCTCAAGCGTGTGGATTCCTCCATCTGCATAGGTACTGACATCACGAATGACCTGGTTGTACTTCTGATAACCGCCGGCGTTAGCATCGGTTACCTCAAAAATCGTCTTCCCATCGATGGAAACGCGCAGCATATCTTCTCCACTGCCACTGGATTGTGGAATAGCGAGCCAGAAGCTCACAATGGCGGTACCTGACGGAATGCGCACGGCCTGACTCACCGATCCTAGTTCATAGACTTGCGTACCGCCAAAAAGCACCCAGAATGTGCCAGTGTATGGCCCTATGTCCGAATCAATGCCAGCACAGCGTTGTAGACTACAGATAGGGGTGCCTGAATTGGTGGAGTCTTCATCCCATGCGGCATTGGGTGTACCGTCTTCAAAGCCACCGTCCTGGATCAAGTTTCCTTGGGATGCCGTCAGTGTAGGTCGTGGCGTTACTCGTATGGGATCATCACAGGTGTTGCAGTTGGCAGAACGTCAGACGGCAGTATACCCGTATCGCTGGTTCGTTGAGGTGAGTTTGAATCGGGGTTACTCTCGATTCCGATAGTTGTTGCGGGGAGCAACAACTGCATGCCGAGTGCCAGGTACATTCCGACCATAATCAAGACGATAACCAGCACTGCTCCATAGATCGTCCGATCACGTGGATTCAGGGAGGTAAACCAGCCACGCAGACCACCTTGCAAGAAGGGCATTCGCGCAGATGCTGAGGGGGCCGTTGAAGGGAGGCTCAAACCCATGTATAATGGACAACTAACGTGATTCTGAGACAGGCAATAGTTTGCTTGATCGACAGGAATATCCTGGGCCTCACCACTCACATAACAGCGGTGTTCTGGCGTGGGTGAAGAGAAACGGATGGCGCGATTCGGCTTCAGTCCAAGATGTGGGCAGTGGCCTGGTCTTTCAGTCATGGTGTGCCGGACTCCTGTCTCAGTACGCGCAACGTGAATGCAAGGTATTATAGGGTTCGGAGGCATCTGCGTCAATGCCAACGATGGTATGATGATGATAGCACAAAACCTGACCGAACACGGATGAGACTCGTGTTCCCGGTCTCTGAACGCTTTTGAAAGAGAAATAAACGGGAAAGAACATGCGCATTTTGATCATCTCAGATGTCCATTCCAATATCGTTGCCCTGGAGGCAGTATTTGCCGCGGCTGGCAAGTATGATGCATTGTGGTGCCTTGGCGATACGATTGGCTATGGCCCGGCACCCAATGAGTGCATTGCAGCAGTCAAGCATGCCGAAGTTGCGATTAGTGGCAACCATGATCTGGCCTGTCTGGGCAAAGTCGATCTGGATGATTTTAATCCGGATGCTCGCCAGGCAAATATCTGGAATGGCAAACAACTGTTGCCCGAACATCGTACCTGGCTGGAGAACCTCGTTCCAGCCCAATATGTCAATGAAATCTTCACGGTGGCCCATGGGAGCCCACGTGAACCGGTCTGGGAATATCTGTTGACGATTGAACAGGCCCTCGAAAATTTTGAGTTGTTTAGTACCCAGGTCTGTTGTATTGGTCATTCGCATGCCCAGCTCGTCTTCCGCAAAGACGGTCATCATATGTGTGAAGGTTTTCGCACAACCGATCGGGATACCATCAGCCTGGACACGGATGCCCGTTTTTTTGTGAATCCCGGCAGTGTTGGTCAACCACGCGATTACGACCCGCGTGCAGCCTATGCCCTGTTTGATGCTGAAGCACAAACCATTTCGTTTCATCGTGTAGCCTACCGGATTGACAAAACCCAGAACCAGATGCGTGATGTCAACCTGCCTGCGTCGCTTGTTCGTCGCCTTGAGTTTGGTATTTAGGGAACACCCATTGCACCAATGGTATTGTTCGGAAACAATACGTTATACATATAGTAACGCCTACCGGCGCAATATGGCATGACAACGAGATGACAATCAGGTCATACCTCGCTATCATTTGGCATCAGGTTGTGGTATTGTTTATTAGAAGGCTCATATCGACCCTATGTCTAATCATTCATCAACTCCAACGGTCTCGACGTCTGCCCTATCAACACGTCACACTGCTCTGATCTTTGCCGGCGGGGGGCTGCTGTTTGTGGCTGGCCTGGTGCTGGCTGCATTGACTGGCAATGTCTGGTTACAGGTGATCATGCTCGCCGTGGTCCAGGGTATTTCTGAGTTTCTGCCCATTTCATCAACGGCACATCTGCTCATTACATCCGATTTAATTGGCTTTGAGCACAGCATTGGTGGCACCTTTGAAATCTTTATTCAGTTAGGCTCTATTCTGGCGGTCATTGGCTTTTACATCAACACCCTGATCGACCATGCACGCCAGTTAACCACCAGTGCCGCTATTCGCCATTTCTGGATCGGTGTCTTTCTGGCGTTTTTGCCGGCTGCAATCATTGGCCTGGCACTGCACGACTGGATTAAGGCGGTGCTCTTTGAAACCCCAACGGTCATTGCAACTTCGTTGATCATTGGTGGTATTCTCTTTATTGTGGTGGAACAGTTGCCTCCACGTCAGCAGACCATCAATGATATCACCCAGGTCTCTTGGCGGCAGGCCATTGGTATTGGCCTGGCCCAGGTGCTAGCCTTGATACCAGGCACATCACGTTCCGGTGCTTCGATCTTTGGTGGGCTTGCGGCCGGTCTGGATCGCCCGACGGCAACAGCATTCTCGTTTTATCTTTCGATGCCCACGCTCGGTGCAGCGACGATCTATGATCTGCTTTCCAATCTGGATCAGGTAACCCCTGATGATCTCGGACGCTTGCTGTTAGGCACAGTCGTCACCGCTGTGGTCTCGTGGTTTTGCATTGCCTGGCTCTTGCGGTATGTAGCCCGCAACAGTTTTGTGCCATTTGGCATCTATCGCATAGGGATTGGTCTGGTGATTCTCGTGCTGGTGGCGTTCAACTGGCTTTAATCCAGAAACACGGCATTGCGATTGGGATGCAGGAAGAATATTCCCGCATTCCAATCGCTTTTCGGCTCGTCCCTATCGATTATGATAGATTATGAGCGGTCGATATGGCCCTGAAATTCAACACGCAATTGCGCATCAACACGGAATACACCACGATATGCTGATGTACTCATCCGCGCACTGGCTTTCTTAACCCCACGCATAACCGCACACATGTGTGTGCCTTCAGCAAAAACGGCAACACCCTTTGGTTTCAGCGTCATATCAATAAAATCGGCAATCTGTGTAGTCATCCGCTCTTGCACCTGTAAGCGCCGCGCAAACATATCAACGATCCGTGGGATTTTGCTCAAGCCGATGATCGTCCCATCTGGAATATAGGCAACATGCGCTTTGCCAAAAAAAGGCAACAGATGGTGTTCACACAGGCTATGAAAATCGATATCTTTTACCACAACCATTTCATCATACGCATCATGAAATAGCGCCCCATTGATCATTGCCTCCGGGTCAACCCGATACCCCGAGGTCAGCTCCGCATACATTTTGGCAACCCGTTGCGGAGTGCGTTCCAGACCCTCACGTTCTGGATCCTCACCAATTGCTTGCAGCACACTGTATGTCGCCTGTTCGATCTGGGCGTTCGATTCAAAGGTCATGGATTCCATTTTACCCTGACCAGGCAGTATTCTTTCGGTATCAAAGAAGGGTGGAAGTTGTGGCACTGGTTCACAGGTGTGATGGCCGTTTTTCATCGGTTTTCCGTTCCCATTTGGTAGATCCTCTGGCATAGTATTACTCCATCATAACATCTTTTTCATCTATTGACGGCAACAGTACGATTCGTAAAGCAAATGTGATCTCAATAACGAGACCGACCCGCACTGTCATTCCAAACATCACTTTTTTCTTCGGTCAGTGGCCTTCATCGCTCATGTTTGTCGCTTTGCGAAGATGCACTAGCATGAAGTGTAACATACGTATGGGGAAACAAACAAGGGTTATTGTCAAACCGCGGTCATCCAGTAGCCATCAGGCTTTTTGGCATGTAGACCATAAAAATGTATCAAAGCAGGTACTATTGAAAGCCATAAAGAGCATAAACCTCTCCTCTATCTCAACTTTTGCCCCAGCGTGAAGATCCATTCGGATGTCTGGATGCCTGTGGGAAAGTTGACAGTATGCCTATCACATGGTACATTCTTTCAAGAATCCACATCATATCATCTGTTTTTGAAAACCACAATGAAAAGAGAGCATGTATGCTAAGGAGCAATCTGTTATGACATCTCATGTAGGCACAGAAGCCCGACCACTGCGTGTCGCCATTATTGGCGCCGGGCCAGCCGGCTTTTATACTGCCGAAGCCCTATTAAAGCAAAAAAATCTTGTCTGTTCCATTGACCTGATCAACCGTCTACCCACGCCATTTGGTCTCGTTCGTGATGGTGTCGCCCCCGATCATCAATCGATCAAAGCGGTTACCCGTGTGTATGAAAAAATTGCTGCCAATCCTAATGTTCGCTACTATGGCAATGTCACTTTTGGCCAGGATATTATGCTCAGCGATCTTATCCCGCATTATGATCAGATTGTGTACGCCGTTGGTGCGCAGAGCGACCGGAAAATGGGTATTCCGGGGGAAGACCTGGCTGGCAGTTTTCCGGCAACTATCTTTGTCGGTTGGTATAACGGGCACCCCGACTATCGTGATCTTGAATTTGACCTTTCCCATGAACGTGCCATTGTGGTAGGGAATGGCAATGTCGCGATGGACGTCACTCGCATTCTGGTCTCTTCGCCGGATGACCTGGCAAAGACCGATATTGCCGACCATGCGCTTGAACACTTGCGCCAGAGCAAAGTACGCGAGGTCGTGGTACTTGGTCGCCGTGGGCCGGCCCAGGCAGCGTTTACTAACCCAGAAATTAAAGAATTTGGTGAACTGACCGGTGTAGACCCGATTGTCGATCCTGCCGAACTCGACCTGGATGAAGTCAGCATTGCATCACTGGCCGACAACAAAATGGCGGCTCGCAATGTCGAAACCATGCGCAGTTATACCGAACGCATCTCGACACCCGGCAATCGGCGCATCTGCATGCGTTTTCTGGTATCACCGGTGGAACTTATTGGTGCAAATGGGCGCGTCGCTGCGGTGAAAATCGAAAAGAATGCACTCTATCCGTCAGACGACGGTAGCCTGCGATCACGAGGCACCGGTGTGTTTGAAATCATCGAAGCTGGTCTCGTGTTGCGCTCGGTCGGTTACCAGGGCGTCCCCTTAAAAGATGTGCCATTTGATACCCGAAAGTACATTGTCTCCAATCAGAGCGGTCGTGTGACCGATCCTGAGAGCGGTAAGGTGGTTGCCGGTCAATACACCGTCGGCTGGATCAAGCGCGGGCCGAGTGGGGTGATTGGCACCAACAAAGCTGATGCAGTGGACACCGTGAAAGCGATGATCGAAGACCTGCCGCAGCTATCTGGAATTGATGATGCCAACCGTGACCCGGCCCTGATCCAACGCCTGATTGCCGAGCGCAAACCGGATCATGTATCATACCAGGATTGGCAGCTGCTTGATACGTATGAAATCAAGACCGGTGAGCCGCAGGGACGGCCACGTGTGAAAGTTACGCGTGTTCCCGATATGTTGCAGGTTATTCGCCAAAACAAAGCAATGTAGGTGCGGCTGGCAGCCGCACGGCGGTCGGGCACGACCGCACCGGGTCGCACGCGGCCCGAACAAAGCGATGTAGGTGCGGCTTGTAGCCGCACAGCGGTATATACCGCACGCACCCGATCCGACGGAGGTGCGGCGTGGGAGCGCAAGGTGTCAATTGTCAAGTATCCATGATCAATTGTCAAAAAGGACAGCATGCGATGATCAGTCAGCAACAACCAACAACCGCGTTGATCGACCCCGCTCGACAACGCTACCAGCACGAACGCATACGCCACAGCAACCGTGTGGCCCGTGCCCTGGCGATGCACGCTGGCCTGGGGTGGTTCTACCGTCAACGACTCTTCCAGGTCTATCAACACCTGATCAACCCCGGTCTTACGTGTGCTTGAAATTGGTTGTGC
>JAAURD010000188.1 GCA_012034075.1 Chloroflexaceae bacterium
CGTGATGCGTCACTCGTCAAGCCAGCCGAGCAACCTGTACGCGTCATTGGCTTGCAGCCGGGCCAACCCACCTACCGCATGCTCGTCGTCGATGATCGCTGGGAAAATCGCAAGATGCTTGCCCGCCTCTTGCAAATGGTCGGTTTTGATGTCCGTGAGGCCACCCAGGGGAGCGAGGCGATTGATATCTGGCGCACCTGGCGCCCACACATGATCTGGATGGACATGCGTATGCCCGTGATGGATGGCTATACCGCAACCCGCCAGATCAAAGCCAGCCCTCAGGGCAAAACCACCGTCATTATCGCCTTAACCGCCAGTGCGTTTGAACACGAGCGCTCACGCATGCTCGCCGCCGGTTGCGATGATATGATCGCCAAACCGTTCCGTGAAGCCACTATCTTTGATAAAATACAGCATTATTTGCGGGTCCGCTTTCTCTATGAGCACCTCAATCATGACACAGTGGCATCGTCTCATCCAGCCGAAGACATCTTTCATCCAGAGAGCCTGTCTACGCTGTCTACCGAACAGATCAAGCAACTCTATGATGCAGCCGATCGTCTCGATACGCGCATGGTGCAACGTGTGATTGACGATATTCAGGCAACGCAGCCAGCCCTGGCCGATGCACTTGCCACTGCTGTACGCAACTATCGCTTCGATATCATTCTTGAGTGGATCGAACAATAGGAGAAATGAAACCATGATCGGACAAGACCACCAGGGCGATATTCTCATTGTTGATGATAAACCCGAAAACCTCGATCTGCTATCAACCATGCTGGTAAACCACCACTATCATGTGCGGGCCGCGCTCAATGGCACCCTGGCCCTGCGTGCAGTGCGAGCGGTATTACCCGACCTCATCTTACTCGATATCAACATGCCCGGCATGAACGGCTACGAAGTATGCCAGCATTTGAAATCACAGGCTGAGACCAAAGACATTCCTGTACTCTTTATCAGTGCCTTTGATGGCACTATCGATAAAATTCGCGCTTTTAACGTCGGTGGTGTTGACTATATTACCAAGCCATTCCAGATTGAAGAGGTCCTGGCACGTATTCACACCCAACTCACCCTCTACCGCCAGCGCCAGGAATTACAGCAACGCTACCAACAAATTCGCGAAATGCAGCATGCCGTGCGCCACTATCTCTCCGGTCGTGCCTGGGAAGAGATCCAATCGAGCGTAAACCAGCACGAACATATGCCTGCCAAACGTGAGCGGCTGACTATCGTTATGAGCGACATCGCCGGCTTTACCCAACTCTCCGAACAGGTTGACCCGCACCTGCTCCTTGCCGATCTCAGCGTCTACATGAACATCCTGACCACCCAGGTCTATCAGCACCAGGGCGAGGTCGATAAGTTTCTGGGCGATGGCATGCTCGCCTTCTTCACCGACCCGTCCCAGGCATTTCAGGCCGCCTGTCTCATGCAACAACAGATTGCTGTGTTTAACATCAACCAGATTCAGCAAAAACGCTTTCCCTTTCCGACCCGCATTGGCATCGCCACCGGCTCGGTTATTCTGGGGCAACTCGGCTCCGCTGAGCGCAAAGAATATACCATTATGGGCGACCGTGTCAATGTTGCTCATCGCCTCCAATCGCAAGCAAGCACGGGTAGCATCCTGATGGATGAACCCACCTGGCAGCAACTCCAACGACCGGATCATGCCATACCAGCGGCTGTTGTCATGAAGGGCAAACAGGATGCCGAGATGGCCTATGCCTTATCATTTGAAGCGATCAGCACCGCGTTGCACAACGGTATCTTTCCTGGCGCCGCCTGGTCGTCATCACACACATAATACCTAATGGCTTAGCATCGATAAAGACGTAGGTGCGGCTTGCAGCCGCACGGCGGTCGTCCCGACCGCGTGCCATATCACATCGAACCCGTCCGGCTTCCAAATTGCCGCAACCAGCACTTTCCTCTTCTTGCAGAATACGGTATACTACTTCTAGTGATTCAACTGCTTTGATTTCATGCGTTCAGATAGAGGGCAGGTTTGCAGCCTGCCAACGCCAGCTGCAAGGCAGATGCTTGGAGAGTCCGCCCGGCTGCAAGCCGCGCCTACATCACTGCTAGAGTTGGCAGCAAGCCTTCCCTAGCAACCCATACCAAGGTGCGTTCTGCCACGCTGTTTCAGTTCGTTACAAAAGTGCATCATCGGTGCAATGTACTGCATCTCTGCACATTGCGATGATCAGATGGCAATACCACATCGCGTGTAAACAATATCATTCAATACAGCTCAGGAGAGGTCTATGGACCGGTGGTCATCATCATATTATGATCGTTATGATCGCAACCGTTATGACCGTGAAGACAAGCCAACATCACGATCAGCTGTCTGGGTCTGGGTACTGGTAGGCACACTCGCCATTTTTCTGTTAGTGCAAGTCATTGCCCTGGCTATCTTAATAGCATCCCCCACAGCGCGTGCCCGGTTCTTTGCGCCCTTTTTAGATTCACGCGCACCTGCTATGACGGCTTACCTTGATGACAAGCAAGAGACCACCGGATCGAACAACCAGGGGGCAACCCTCCCAGCACCGCCGGATGCCCCGGACAGCAGCGATCAGCCCGCCACAAATGGTCGTGTCCTGATCCGCGATGATTTTGATCAGCCGACCGAACGGTGGGATCAATCCCAATCGCAACTGGTCGATGGCGCCTATGAGCTGCGTGTTGCCATGCCCAACAATGATAGCTATGGCCTCTTCTTAGGCAATATGAACATCCGTGATATCGATATGGCAGTCGATGTGCAACAGGTTTCCGGTGACCCCACTGCCGAATTTGGCATTCGCTTTCGTCAGGACCGACCAGATGCCTACCTCATGTTTTCAATCAGTGGTTCCGGCTACTACCGTCTGGTGCGCGTCGAGGATGAAACCTATACAGCGCTCCACCCCTGGACCTTTGACCGTCGGATCAACACCGGCCCGGATGCCGTCAACCGCTTGCGTATGGTTGCCGAAGGCTCATCCCTCCGTGGCTATATCAACGAGCAGCTGGTCGTGGAAGCAACCGATGAGCAACCCGTGGCCGGTCAGCTCACCCTGGGCGCGGCAACATTCGACGAAGGCGATCTCGTCGTCCAATTTGATACTATGAGCGGTCAAGCCTCAGCCGATGAACCCATCGATCTGGAACAGGATTTTAGCACCCCCGCGAACATCCCCTGGAGCGTTGGCGGCGCACGTCTCGAGTCAGATGCCTATGAGATTTTTGCCAGTGGCGGCATTCAAACCTGGCAGAAACCCCTGCCCGATGGCTCATCCGACGTCACCGACTTTGCCCTGCAGGTCGATATGACCGTTGTTGATGCCACCGGCGAAAACGCCGCTTATGGCATCTTATTTGGCGACGAAGGCGGCTTTGAATTTTACCAGCTACTCCTCTTCGCCGATGGGCGCGTTGGCCTGCTTGGCCTCGACCGTGAAGGCCGTTCTGGCTGGATGATCCCGCCAACCCAACTGGGTATCGTCAATACCGCGCCGGGCACCACCAACGCCATCAGCATCGAGGTCCGTGAGCGTGTTATTCAGATCACCGTCAACGACACCGACCTGCCCGAAGTCACCGGCGTGCAAGACATGGCCGGCATGGTCGGCTTGATCATCCAGAGCGACCCATCCGGCGAAATTCGCGTGCGCTTTGATAACTTCTACCTGGAAGAACTGATCAAAGGCGAAGCCACCTGAACGCCGCGTCTACGCCGCCTGACCCAGCTCAATCGCCTCGTGCCCCATAATCTCGGCTAACTCATCGATCAGATTGCGGGACGCCTGCACCGCATAATGCAGCCCCAACACCACCGTCCCGCACCCATTGGGCACATAAACCCGCACCGGGTTATTGCCCTGCGGCGAGGCCCGTAACAGCTCGTTCATATCTTGCATACGTCGCACATCATCATCAAAGTTATTGCTGCGCGGAAAATACAGATGCAGCACCTGTGCCGGCCCTGGTTGGCGCACCTCATAGCCATTCGTCGCGGCATGGCCGTTGGTCCCGCCAGATTCGCGCCGGGGCGACCCATTACCGCCACCGCGCTGGTCCACCTGAACCCGTGTGCGCCCGCGAATCGTCGTGCCAGTATACTCTGGTTGTACCGCCTGCGTCTGCTCCTGCGCCGCCGGTGGGGTTGGTCTGCTCGCAGCACCATTACCATTGCCATTGCCATTGCCATTGCCATTGCTAGCGGCGTGATGAGCGGCGTGATGACCGTTGCTTGCTCTTGTACTACCACCCGTTGCCGGTTGCCGCGCTGGCTCATCGCGTACTGCGCCGCGACAGGCGCAGGTTGCGCCGCGACAGGCGCAGGTTGCGCCGCTGGCAGCGAGCGGCGGCCAGGCGCCACCTCCATCGGGCTATCGCACAGCAGAGCCGGGTCAAACGCGTCATCCGGTTCGCTCTCCATCGCCGTCAGCACCAGTTCCTCGGTCTCATCGGCTTCCTGTGCCGGCGATTCTGCTAGCGGTTCAAGTGCCGCACAGCTCTGCACCACAATCTGCGTATTCCCCCGCCGATTATCAACCTTGCCCGTCACCAGCAGCACACTATCATCCACCAGTAGCTCTTTATGCCGCTCAAAATCCTTGGGAAAGACCACCATCTCGATTTCGCTCTCCAGGTCCTCCAGGGTTGCGACCAGCATCGCATCGCCCTTTTTGGTCGAGATTCGTTTCGTCTTCGTCACCAGGCCCACAAAAGTATAACTATTGCCCACATGCTCTTCGCTAATCGCACTGAGCTCCGTTGTACCACTAGTATTGGCCCACTGCATCGCCTGCGCCACCGGGTGCGTCGAAACATACATCCCCAGCAGCTCTTTCTCCCAAGCCAGCTGTTCGCGCTTGTCCTCCGACGTCTCCTTCACCGTGGGCAACGGCACCGCCATCACACCGGTGCTGGACGTCTGCTGTTCCGTCCCGCTCAAATCGGCAAACAGGCTGTTCTGACCACTCTCACGCATCTGCTGCGCGGCTATCCCCGCCGCAATCGCCTTCTCCAGAATAGCCAGCTTCTGCCGTCGGCTGCCGGGTAGTCGCCCGTCAGCATCCCCATCCATTGCCCCAGCCTTGATCAAACTTTCTAAAATGCGCCGATTGGATGTATGCCGATCCACCCGCGCACACAGGTCTTCGATACTCTGAAAGGGGCCGCCCGCTTCCCGCGCCGCAATTAGTTGCTCCACCGGCGTCGTTCCCACATTCTTAATCGCCGATAACCCGAACCGAATACCCCGTCGTTCGGCCGAGACCTGTTCAATCGTAAACCCCGCACGGCTCGCATTGATATGTGGCGGCAACACATCAACACCAAGCCGCGAGCATTCGGCCACACTCTTCGCCACATCTTCGGTCGCACCGGCCGCAGCGGTCAGCACCGCCGCCATATACTCGGTCGGGTAGTTCACCTTGAGATAGGCCGTCTGATAGCTCAACAGCCCATACAGCGTTGAGTGCGGGCGGTTAAACGAATAACCCGCAAACGGCTGGATCAGGTCCCACAGCTCATCTGCCTGCTCCTGGGTCAAGCCATTTTGCAAACAGCCCTCTTTAAACCGTGGCTCTTCCTGCGCCATCAGATCGCGCTTTTTCTTCCCGATAGCCTTGAGCACAATATAGGCACGACCCAGCGTATAGCCGGCGATTGCCTGCAGCAGCTGCATAATCTGCTCTTGGTAGACAATCACGCCATACGTATCGGCCAGAATCGGCTCCAGAATCGGGTGCAGATAGGTAATCTGTTCGGGATGGTGTTTGTTGCGAATATAGACCGGAATTTGCTCCAAGGGGCCGGGTCGATAGAGCGCCACCATGGCATACAGGTCTTGGACCCGCGAGGGTTTGAGTTCGCGCAAGTAGCGCGTCATGCCCGCTGACTCAAGCTGGAAGACGTTGGTGGTTTCACCGCGACTCAGGCTCTCAAAGGTCTGGCGATCATCCAGCGGGATATCGGCCAGCTCCATCCGCCGCCCGGTCGTCTGCTCGATATAGTTCAGCGCCTCAGCCACAATCGATAGATTGGTCAGGCCCAGAATATCCATCTTGAGCAGGCCGATTTTTGCCAGCGTTGGCCCCTCATACGATGCCATCACCGACTGCTCGTCTTTGGTGGTGCGTTGCAACGGCACCATATCGGCCAGCGGCGAACGACTCACCACGACGCCACAGGCATGCGTGCCAACGTTGCGCATACGCCCCTCGACCTTTTGGGCATGGTCCATAACTTCACGCAGGTCCGCGTTGCTCTCATAAATCTCGCGCAACTCGGCCACCCGTTCAAGCGACTTCTCTATGGTAATGCCCACTGGCGCCGGCGGTATCAGCTTCGCAATGCGATCCACCTCGCTCAGGGGAATATCTCGCACCCGCCCCATATCGCGTAGCGCCGCTTTAGCGCCCAGTGTGCCATAGGTAATAATCTGCGCCGTATTTTCACGACCATATTTATTTGCAATATACTCAATGACTTCATGCCGCCGGCTATCGGCAAAGTCGGTATCAATATCGGGCATCTCCAGGCGCTCAGGGCTGAGAAAGCGCTCGAACAGCAGCTTATTCTCCACCGGGTCAACATCGGTAATGCCCAGACAATAGAGCACCAGCGACGCCCCCGCGGAGCCACGCGGCAGACAGGGATACCGCGATTGCGGGCAAACGTGACATAATCCCAGACAATCAGCATATAGTCGGGAAAACCGGTCTGGTTAATCACATCTAGTTCATAATCCAGCCGGGTGAGATAGTGCTCGGGCGGGTTGCCCTGAAAGTGGCGGTTCAGCCCCTCCAGACAGACCGCTCGCAAATACGAACTGGCATCGTGGCCTGCGGGAATATCAAACTCCGGCAGTTCCACCCGCCCAAATTCCAATTGCAGATTGCACATCTCTGCAATGCGCAACGTGTTCTCCATTGCATCGATGCCATAGCGCTTAAACCGCTCCCACATCTCATCGGCACTCATAATATGGTAGCTATCATCCATATTGCGGTTTTTCGAGCACAACTCCTGCACCGTGGTGTTGTACCCCATCGCCAAAATGTGGTTGTGGGTTTCGATATCTTCACGCCGCACAAAGTGGGTATCGTTGGTGGCAATCAGCGGGATGCCCAGTTCACGCCCAATCGTGACCAGATGTTCGTTCACCTCTACCAGTTCGGGGGTGTTTTCGTGCAGCTGCAACTCCAGATAAAAATGGTCTGGCCCAAACAGGTCACGAAAATCCACCGCAATCTGCTTCGCTTGATCCAGATCGCGCTGCATAATATGCTGATTGATGATGCCAGCCAGACAGGACGATGTTGCGATGATGCCCTCTTTATGCTCTCTCAGCAGCTCAAAGTCGATACGTGGCTTGTAGTGAAAGCCATCAAGATGGGCTTTGGTGGTCAACCGCACCAAGTTGCGGTAGCCTTCGGCATTTTTCGCCAGCAGCAATTGATGATAGTAGTGTTTATTGCCCACCCCGGTACGACCACGCTCCGTATGCAAACCGGGCGCAAGGTAGGCCTCGACCCCAATAATTGGCTTGATGCCCGCTTTGGTTGCAGCCTCATAAAACTCGATCACCCCATACATCACCCCATGATCGGTGAGCGCGATACTGCTCATACCCAGCTCAGCCGCCCGATTGGCAATCGCTTTGGTGGAGGCATACCCATCAAGCAAACTATACTCCGAATGGACATGGAGATGGACAAAATCACTCATCAATTGTGCTCCCTAAGCCTGATTATTTTTATTCTCATCATCCACAAATACATGAAACCAGACGGCTCGTTGACTGCTCCCAGAGCGTGATGCAGCACGCTGATAGCACCTGTCAGGCTGATCCCGATTGTTCGATTTTGGGCAGCAGAATGCCTTATCTCGACATAACATGAGTCATTGCGAGGCACGCCAGAACAGAGCCTGTCCTTTAAGTATAGCACACGCATGCGAGAACAACATTGGGAATGGCTGGGGAATTTGCAAGCAATCCGGTGGATAAGCTGTGGACAGTTGGACTAGCAAAAAGGATAGGTGAGCGTACCAAGCAATTATGGTATACTACTTGAATGAGTGCATGGTTTTAGCAAGCAAGAAGGGAGAGCGCTTTCCCCCACGACAGGCGGGGGGCATCCGCGCAGTCAAGCTACTCTATGGTCAGCAAACCCATTCGTGTTGCTCTTGTTGGTGTCGGTAACTGCGCCTCCTCACTGGTGCAGGGGGTCGAATATTATAAGCATGCTAATGACTCACTGAGCGTGCCTGGCCTGATGAATGTACGCCTGGGCGGTTATCACATTCGTGATATCGTCTTTTCGGCGGCATTTGATGTTGCTGATACCAAAGTTGATCGTGATCTTTCCGAGGCAATTTTTGCCCCGCCCAATAATACCTTTACTTTTGCTCAGGTACCCTACCTCGATGTACCGGTTGCCCGCGGCATGACCCTGGACGGTCTGGGCAAATATTTGCGTACTACCATTACCGAATCACCACGCCCTGCCGACAATGTGGCAACCATTTTGCGTGAAACCCAGACCGATGTGGTGATCTCGTACTTACCCGTTGGCAGTGAACAGGCCACCCGCTGGTATGTCGAACAGGCCCTTGAAGCCGGCTGTGCTTTTATCAACTGTGTGCCGGTCTTTATTGCCAGCAAAGATTACTGGCACAAGCGTTTTGCCGAGCGCGGTGTGCCCCTGATTGGCGATGATATTAAGAGCCAGGTTGGCGCAACCATTACCCATCGCGTCTTAACCACGCTCTTCCGTGAACGTGGCGTGCGGCTCGACCGTACCTACCAGCTCAACTTTGGCGGCAACATGGATTTTTACAACATGCTGGAGCGTGAACGCCTGGAGAGCAAAAAGACCAGCAAAACCCGTTCGGTTACCAGCCAGCTCGATTATATGATCGCCGATGAAGATGTCCATGTTGG
>JAAURD010000189.1 GCA_012034075.1 Chloroflexaceae bacterium
GGCAACGAAATCCTCGAAGCCACCATGTCCCGGCGCGGGCGGTTTTTTGAGTATCTGCCCTATCGTTCGCTGATCTATCACTACTGGCAGCACGACCCGCACATGCTCTGGAACGCTGCGCCCAAACCGACAATGGCCGACACCATGTACCGCGAGGACTTCTGGGACTGGCCGCTTGAGGAACGCTTTGCGCGGATGCACGCCTTTGAATTTTGTGTTACCCAGGATGAAGTCATCTTTGATGCCGCCGACTGTACTCGCATGGGCAAAGATATTTTTGTGCAGGAATCGATGACCACCAACCGTATGGGCATTCGCTGGCTCAAACGTCATCTGGAGCCGCGTGGCTTGCGGGTGAATCCGGTCCATTTCCCGCTCGACTTCTTTCCATCCCATATTGACTGCACCTTTGTGCCACTTGCTCCCGGCCTCATTCTGACCAACCCGGAGCGTCCGATCAAAGAAGACGAAGCACGCCTGTTTCAGGAGAACGACTGGCAATTCATCACGGCACCCCAACCCACCTCCAGCAATGATGAAATGCCCCTGTTCTGCCAGTCCAGCAAATGGCTCTCCATGAATGTCTTCAGTATCTCGCCGACCCAGGTCGTCTGTGAGGAACGGGAGCACCCTTTGCAAGAGCTGCTGGCCCGCCACGGCTTCGAGGTCTACCCACTGCCCTTCCGTCATGTCTTTGAGTTTGGGGGGTCGTTCCACTGTGCCACCTGGGATATTCGCCGCACCGGGGGGTGTGAGGATTACTTCCCGAACCTCGCGTATGAGCCGTTTGGTAGATAAACGCAAAGAAAGGAGCAGATCGTGACGAGTGACAGTCCGTTGCGACCGGTGACTGCTCTGGTGGTACAGCAGGCTACTGCACATCCCGATGCTCTTGCCCTCGTCTGGGGCGAGCAATCGTTGACCTACCACGCCTTGTATACCCGTGCGAGCCAACTCGCACAGACGCTCTGGGTCCGGGGTATCACTTCTGAGACCCGTGTGGGCGTATGGCTTGACCGTTCACCAGAGCTCTTCGTCACGATCCTGGGCATCCTCCAGGCAGGCGCAGCCTATGTGCCCCTCGACCCCGCCTATCCTGCCGACCGCTTGCATTTCATGCTCACCGATGCCCAGGTGGCCTTGCTCATTACCCAGACCGCGCTACTGGAGGCTGCGCCCGACGTGGTTGCAGACCTCGCTCCGGAGCACATTCTGTGCCTGGATCAGGAAGCGGATGTCCCCACTGCAGAGCCTATCCCGCCCGTGGAGCCAGTGGGCCTGGACACGTTGGCGTATGTGCTGTACACCTCCGGTTCGACCGGACAGCCCAAAGGCGTGGCGATGGAACATCGTGCCCTGGCCAACTTGATTACCTGGCACCTGCACACTCGCCCGGAGACGCGTCACCTGCGCACATTGCAATGTTGTGCCATCAGTTTCGATTTCTCCTTTCACGAAATCTTTGCCCCATTGTGTGGCGGTGGCACGCTGGTCATAAGCCCCGAACCGGTGCGGCGCAACCCGCTTGCCCTCGCCAAGTTTGTGGCCGAACAGCAGATTGAACGGCTCTTTTTGCCTGTCACTTTGCTGGTGCAGTTTGCTGAAGCCGTCCAGCAGACCGGCCACATCCCTTCTGCCTTACGCGAAGTTATTACGACCGGCGAACAACTCCAGCTCACGCCTTCGCTGAAAGCACTTTTCCACCAGACGGGTGCTCGCTTGCACAATCACTACGGTGCCACCGAATTTCAAGATGCTACCACCCTGACGTTGACCGGCGACCCGGACCACTGGCCCACGCGCATACCCATCGGGCGGCCCATCACGGATGTCGAAGTGGTCTTACTAGATGAACATCGTCAACCGGTTCCGGTGGACGAACCGGGTCACCTGTACATTGGTGGCATCGGGCTGGCACGGGGCTACCTGCACCGCCCGGAACTGACCGCTGAGCGGTTTATTGCCAACCCGTTTGGGCCGGGGCGACTCTACCACACCGGTGACCTGGCCCAGTGGGGAACGGATGCCAGCGGCAATCGGGTGCTGGAGCATCTGGGGCGTGCCGATACGCAGGTGAAGATACGCGGCTATCGCGTTGAGGTGGGCGAAATTGAGGCCGTGTTGCGGGAATACGAAAGCGTTCAGGACACTGCTGTGGTCGCACGTGAGTCACTGACGGGCGTGACCCAGCTGATTGCCTACATCGTACCACGCCAGGCGGGTGATGACACGCTCACCGCAACACTGCGCACGGCGCTGACCGCACGGTTGCCCGACTACCTGGTACCATCAGCGTTTGTGGTGCTCGATGCGCTGCCCCTCACGCCCAGCGGCAAACTGGACCGACGCGCATTGCCCGTCCCAGCACCGTCGCAGCGGCAGGTCAGCACCCCAATCATCGCTGCCCAGTCGGACCTGGAACAACGCATTGCTCACAGCTGGCAGACATTGCTCCAGATCGACCAGGTGGGTGTCCAGGACACGTTTTTTGATCTGGGTGGCACCTCGCTGCTGCTGCTTGCGGCGCATCAGGCCCTCACCGAGATAGCCGGGCGTGCATTGCCGGTCACCACGTTGTTTCAATACCCCACCATTCAAGCGCTGGCGCAGTATCTACGCCAGGAGCACGGGGCCGCGCCACCGTCCCCCGCATCTGATGTTTCCCCGCGTCCAGTACGCCGTAGTGTGGGCACATCCGATGACGATATCGCGATCATTGGCATGGCTTGCCGCGTGCCCGGTGCCAACGACCCCGATACGTTCTGGCAGAACCTGCGGCAGGGCATCGAGTCGCTCACCCACTTCAGCGATGCTGAACTGGAACAGCCCGACCCGGCCTTACGGGTACACCCGGACTATGTGAAAGCCGGGTTCATTCTGGATGCGATTGAGTCGTTCGACGCGGCTTTCTTTGGTTTCCGTCCGCACGAAGCGGCGCTGACCGATCCGCAACAACGGCTGCTGCTCGAAGTGGCATGGGAAGCGCTGGAAAACGCGGGCTATCCCCCCGATGCCTGTTCCGGCGCGGTGGGGGTTTTTGCGGGATCGGCCTTGAGTACCTATCTGATCAACAACGTCGGTCCTTCCATCGGGTTAGCCCAGGGGCGCTTCTTCCACGAAGCCGACACGGAACAGTTTCAGGTGAAGATAGGCAATGACCGCAATTACGTCCCAACGCGCATCGCTTATCACCTGAACCTGACCGGCCCCGGCGTGAATGTGCAAACGGCCTGCTCCACATCGCTGGTCGCTGTGCATCTGGCGTGCCAGAGCCTGCTTCGTGGCGAATGTGACATGGCCATGGCAGGCGGGGTCTCGATCACGGTGCCGCACCGCGCCGGTTATCTCTACGAAGAGGGGATGGTGCGTTCCGCGGACGGACACTGCCGCGCATTTGATGCCGCAGCGCAGGGTACCCAGTTTGGCAATGGTGCGGGGTTAGTAGTGCTCAAACGTATCGATGAAGCCATCAATGATGGCGATTCTATTCGTGCCGTCATCAAAGGCTCGGCGATCAATAACGACGGTCACCGGAAAGTGGGCTACACCGCACCGAGCGTGGAGGGCCAGGCCGCCGTGGTTGCGGCAGCGCATGCGGCAGCGGGGATCGACCCGACGACGATCACGTATGTAGAGACACACGGCACCGGCACCTTGCTCGGCGACCCGGTGGAAATTGCGGGACTGACACAGGCGTTTCAGCAGGGAGCGGCGGGAGCGCTGACCCCTGGTACATGCGCCATTGGCTCGGTCAAGACGAACATTGGCCATTTGGATGAGGCCGCTGGCAGTGCGGGACTGATCAAGACGGTGCTGGCGCTGGAGCATGGGCAAATCCCGCCGAGCCTGCACTTCACCGCACCCAACCCGGCCATTGATTTTGCCCAGACACCGTTCACGGTCAACACCACCCTGACCGATTGGCAGCCAGTAGACGGGCTGCCGCGACGAGCCGGCGTGAGTTCCTTCGGTGCTGGGCGGCACCAACTGCCATGTCGTGCTGGAAGCCGCGCCGGTGCAGGAACGACCCGCCCCGGCGCAGGCACCGCGTTCACATGTGCTGGTGCTTTCGGCCCGCACGCCGCAGGCACTGCACGACCTGGCGCAGCGGTATCACGACTATTTCACCGCACACGCGGACGTGCCGCTGGCAGATGTCTGTTTCACCGCCAGCATCGGGCGCACGCACTTTGACCAGCGACTGGCGCTGGTGGCCCCCGATGCGGCAACGATGCAGCAGCAATTGGCGGCATACCTGGCGGCGAGCCGACGGCAGTGCAGACCGGGGTCGCACCGCCGTCGGCACCACAGGTGGCCTTCTTGTTCACCGGCCATGGGGCACAATACGTCGGCATGGGCCAGCAACTGTATGCCACCCAGCCCGTCTTCCGTGCCGCCATAGACGAATGCGCTGCGAAACTCACGGCCTATCTGGATACGCCCCTGCTCGATATCTTGTACCCGGCTGATGGTAACCCCGCCCCATTGATGGCCACGATGACCTACAGCCAGCCGGCGATTTTTGCGCTGGCCTATGCGCTCGCGAGTCTCTGGCAGTCCTGGGGCATTCGTCCGAGTGTGGTGCTGGGGCACAGCATCGGCGAATATGTCGCTGCCTGTATCGCCGGGGTGTACAGCCTCGATGATGCGCTGAAACTGGTAGCAGCACGCGGCCGGCTGATGGATGCGGCGCCGGATACGGGGATGATGGCGACGATTTTTGCCACTGAAGAGACCGTGCAGGCGCTCCTAGCACCCTATCCCGCAGAGGTGGCACTGGCTGCGATCAATGCCCCCACGCGCGTGGTTATCTCTGGCACGCAGACACGGGTCGAAGCCATCTTGCAGGTGTGCGAGCAGCAGGGGATCGAGGTGCGGCGGCTACAAGTGGCACAGGCCGGACACTCCCCCCTGCTGGAGCCGATCCTGGACGAGTTTGAGCAAGTTGCCCAGACCATTCGCTATCACCCGCCCGGCATCCCGCTGGTGGCGGGGCTAACTGGCACACTGGTGCAGGGCGATGCGGTCGGTAACGCGACGTACTGGCGGCGGCATCTGCGCGAACCCGTGCCGTTCACCACGATGGTCCAGACGCTGGCCGCACAGGGGGTAGGGGTCTATCTGGAACTCGGCTCGCACCCGATGTTGGTGAGCTTGGGGCCGCAGATAGTGCCGGATGCGGAGGACATGTTCTGGGTAGCATCGCTCCACCGCGAGCGCGAACACTGGTCACAGATAGCCACCGGATTGGGCAACCTGTACCTTGCGGGAGTAGCGATTGACTGGGCAGCGGTCTACCCCGCCGACCAGCATCGGCGCGTGCCGTTGCCGACCTACCCGTTCCAACGTGAGCGCCACTGGGTCGATGCGCCAATGCCCTTGCAGCAGATGCCCGTTCCGGCGATGGGTGTAGGCAGTACCCATCCGCTCCTGGGGGTGCCTATCTCACTGGCCGGGGATAATGAATGGCGATTTCAATCCGTTGTCACCCCATCGCAGTTTCCCTGGCTCCGCGATCATTGGGTCTTCCAGACAGTTGTGATGCCAGGTGTGGCCTATATCGAGATGGCACTCTCGTTGGGGCGCATCCTCTTTGGAACCGACCGAGTGCGGATAGATGATCTCCTCATTCAGCAGGCGATGGTCTGGCAAGATGAAGCCGAAATGAAGCTGGTACAGGTGGTTTGCCAACCTGGAGCTGACCCATCCTGGTCGTTCGAGATTTGGAGTGTCCCGCAGCAGATACACCCAGCGATGACGGGGTCCCCAGCGTCAGCTGAGCAATTGCCCTGGGTGTGCCACGCCACGGGCACCATCGCCGTACAGCATGAGCAAGTCCGTGATGAATGGGTAGATGTAGCAGCACTGCTTGCCCCCGCCAGTGAGATCGCGGTTGATACTATCTATCAGCGTGAGCATGAGCGGCAGTTCGACTTTGGGCCATCCTTCATGGTGATGGAACGCCTCTGGTGCCACGAGCAGTACAGCATCGGCACGATTCAGGTGCCGCCCCATCTGCACTCCGAACCGACTACCTATCAAATCCACCCGCTTATCATTGAAGGCTGCCACCTGACGTTTACTGTGCTCTATCCCATCCATTCGTATGTCCCTATCAGTATCAGGCATATCCATTTTTACGGAGGAAATGCAGATAAGATGTGGTGTCAGGCGATACCACGCTCACGAACGAATGAAGGTGACCCGATAATCCGGGCCGATATGCACCTTATTGCTCCGGATGGGCGAGTTATACTCAAACTCGAAGAGGTGCTTTACCGGCTAGCCCAGCGAGAAACAATGGTTGGAGATGCCACGGCTAACTGGGAGAACTGGTTGTATACGATTACGTGGCAGGCTCAAAAGATATCTCCGGCACGAGCGGCGGCGACGGGGCGTTGGTTGGTGGTCAATGCCGCATGCAATCGGGAGCATGGATATGGGGAGCGGCTGATCTCGGCTCTGGAGGCACAGGGGCAGATCGTTGTGGCTGTGGCAGCCGATGCTCCGGCAGAACTGGCGGCTGTCCTGACAAACGATGCACCGCTGGCGGGTGTGGTCTATCTCGCCACCGCGCGCGATGGCGACCCAGCAACTATCCCGGCACAAACCGCGGCGGTCTATACGGGCGCACTGCATCTCGCCCAGGCACTGGTACAGCACGGGGTGGGGGCGCGGCTGTGGCTGGTCTCGCGGGGGAGCCAGGCGGTGCGCCCCGGCGATACGGTGCAGGTGAACGGATCGGTGTTGTGGGGACTGGGTCGCACGCTTCGCCACGAATACCCTGAACTGGCAGCGACCATGGTTGATCTGCCTGCTGCTCCGACGGACAATGAAACAGCATGGCTGGTAGCAGAATTAGTGACCGCGCCGGATGATATGCATGTGGCTTACCGCAATGGGCAGCGTTTCATAGCGCACCTGGCACGCTACCAACCACGCACTACCGAGCCCGTATTCCCGATTTCATCTGACGCGAGCTACCTCATCACTGGCGGACTCGGTGGTATAGGGCTTACCCTGGCCCGCGTGCTGGTGGACCAGGGCGCACGTCATATCGTCTTGAGCGGGCGGAGCGGGACATGCTCAGAACAAGCACGTCAAATGCTTGCAGAGCTGCAACAGCAGTCCGCTACTGTGCAGATTGTCCAGGCCGATATTTCACAGTATGACGACACGGCGCGATTGCTAGCAGCCTGTAACGATCTGGCACCGCTCAAAGGCATTATCCACGCGGCAGGCCTACTGGATGATGGCATTCTGCTGCAGCAGACCACCGCACGCTACCAGCACATTGCTGCTGCGAAAGTGGATGGAAGTTGGTATCTCCACCGGCTCACCCGCGACTTGGCCCTGGATTTCCTCGTGTTCTGTTCTTCCGAGTCTTCCCTGTTGGGCAATGCCGGACAGGCGAACTATGCTGCCGCCAATGCGTTTTTGGATGGCCTGGCACTGCATCGGCAGGCCCAGGGCTTGCCCGCCCTGAGCATCAACTGGGGCACCTGGTCTGAGGTGGGGTTGGCAGCCCAACGTGCCAGGGAAGGCGCGATCCAGATAGCGCCCGCCCACAGCTTGACCCCGGAACAGGGAGCAGCCGTGTTCCAACTCGTGTTGCACCAGCCAGTCAGCCAGATTGGCGTGCTTCCTGGGTTGGAGCAGCGTAACAGCAACGGCCTGTGGCAGCAGGAAAGATCACCAGCAACCGCCCCGGTGACCGTTTCAGCGACAACGCTGCGCCAACGCCTGGCCCAGACTGATCCTGGCGAACGGCAGGCACTCCTGACCGAGCATGTGCAACAGCAAATTGGTCACGTTCTGGGACGTAGCGGCGCGGTGCCAATGGATGAAAGCTTTTTCAACCTGGGTATGGAATCGCTCATGGTGGTTGAGCTTCGCAACGCCCTGCAAAAGAGTCTGGAATGTCGCTTGCCAGGAACATTGGCGTTTGACTATCCGACAGGCGATGCACTGGTGGGTTATCTGGTCGAGACGGTGCTGACCAATCTCTTCAGTCAGCAGCAGCAGCCCTTCGATATACGCCCGGTGCCGCGCACCGATACCCTGGCCCTGTCCTTTTCCCAGATGCGCTTCTGGGTGCTCCAAATGGCCAGACCCAACGACAGCTTTTATAACATTCAGCAGCGTTTTCAAATCATCGGGTCGCTTGATACCAATGTATTAGAACACAGTTTGAATATCCTGATCGAGCGCCACGAAGTGCTGCGCACCACCTTTCCTCTGGTCAATGGTCAGCCAGTGCAGGCCATTGCGGATCATAGCACAATCACGCTGGATATCCGAGATGTGCAAGACATCCATCCAGATGATCAGCCAGCAGAGATGGAATATATCATCAGGACCGAAGTTGAGCGTCCATTTGATCTCGCGACGGGACCCCTGATGCGCATCTTGTTGCTGCATCAAGCTGCCGACACATGGCTGCTGGTCGTCTGTTTTCATCATATTGTGCTGGATGAATGGTCGCTGACGATCCTGTACCGTGAGCTTGCCGTCTGCTACACCGCCATAACCAGTGGACAGCCAGTAGCAATACCGCCGCTTTCGATCCAATATGCCGATTATGCCGCCTGGCAACATCAACAACTGACGCCCGAGATCATCGCCAGCCGTCGGGCCTACTGGGAAACCTTGCTGGCCGATGAGCCTGCCCCCTGCGCTTCCCATCCGAACCAATGCCGCCAGCTATGCTGAAGTCCTTTCCGTCCAAGCTTTTCTGGTTCCAATATACGCCGCATATGACCCAGCGACTCAAAACTATCAGCCAGCAGGCCGGTGTCACACTTTATATGACCATGGTGGCAGCTCTGGCTCTGTTGCTCTCGCGTGAGAACTCCGACCAGGATATGATGATCGGTTCGCCGGTGTTAGGGCGTACTCATCCGCAAGCTGGAGGGCGTGCTTGGCCTTATCGGTACTGGC
>JAAURD010000190.1 GCA_012034075.1 Chloroflexaceae bacterium
TCGCCCCCTGCCGCACCGTGGTAACTGGCACAAAAGCAGTCACGCTATATAAGCCCTGCACCCCAGCGCCACCGACGGTCTGGCCTTCGAGGAGTCGCCCAATCAACGGGTTCCAGCCCCAACCCGCCATAGCATATGAGCCAACCAGTGCGCCGGCAGTCAGCAGGGCAAAGCGCCACTGCCGCTGGAACAGCAGCACGATCAAGACCCACAGCAGGGACACGGCCCAGAAGGGCAGCACCTGCGCTTTGGTGACGAGTGCCAGGCTCCAGAAGGCAATCGCCAGAATCAGCGACCAGGGTGATTGCTGCAACGCATAAAAGAACCAGACCAACCCGGCCAACAACAGCGCAATCATGGGCATTTCGGCCAGCACCTGCTGACCAGTGATCACCGCGTGAAAATCCGGGTGGGTGACGACAAAGAGCGCCAGAAAGACAGCCAGCAGCCCGACACGGGGCCGGTACAGAATCTCAGCGAGATGATAGAAGAGCGCAAAAGCAGCCAGAGTAATGACGAGAATGGGCAAACGCCCCTGCCAGATACCGACACCGAAGAGGCGAAAACCGATAGCGACCGGTGCGACGGTGGGAAAAGCAGCCGACAGACCGGGGGAGACTGGTTCGCCATTGCGCAGCATGCCGTAGTGTCCATGGTCTACCCAGGTCTGAGCCACTGCCAGCGTCCAGCCTTCGTCCCACCAGGGCGAGAGGTTGGCGAGCCGCGAAATCGTCAGCAGCACGACCGATAACAGCAGCAGGGCGGCACTGACGGCATGGCCCTGGGGTGATTCAATGAATGCTGGCTGTTTCACACGATTCGATGTGCTCATATCGGCGACTGCTCATGAGATTGCCGTTGTGGTGGCTGCTGGAGCAACCAGTGCCAGAGATAGAGATAGACCCGTGCATAGGTATCGCGGCGTTGCACCACGGCGAGCAGCAAAAAGACCAGACCACGCAGCAAAAAACTCAGCACGGTGATGCGCCAGAGCCACCGCTCCTGAGCGTAGGTGATGCCATAATACTGGCGAAAGTAGCGCAAGGCACTGCGGTATTCACTCTGTTTGGCCCATACCTTGACCTTTGACAGCGATTGATCGCCAAGATGGACGATAACCGCTTCGGCAATATAGGCCACCTGCCGCTGGTGTTGCCAGGTACGGTGGCACCACTCCACATCTTCATAATAAAAATCAAACCCCTCATCGAGCAGCCCCATCTGGTCGATCATATCACGCGTGGTGAGCATACATGCGCCACTGATGCAGGGCACGGCACCACTCGGACGGCGTTGCACCCGCGAGCGTTGATAGCGCTCCCAGAGCTTGCCGCTGGGAATACCGGGATCGAGCAACAACTGCACGAGGCTGTAGCTCAGGGCGTTGGGAGCTTCCGCGCACAAACGGCTTGAATTGCGCCATTGGGAGATATAAGCCGAGGGCCAATCATGCCATAGTGCGGGTGCGTTTGCAGCGCTTCTACCAGCGTTTGCAATGCACCTTCTGTCACCAGAATATCATTGTTGAGGATAAGCACAGAGTGGCCGCGTGCCTGCCGCATGCCCTGGTTGTAGTTGCGGGCAAAACCCTGACGTCGGGGCGCCATTAAAGGTGCCGGACCAGCGGGTAGCGTTCTTCGATCAGGGGCAGGCATGGGCTGCGTGAGCAGTTGTCCACCACAATGATTTCAAATGATACCGCAGGCGGGTGCTGATAGATCGATTCGATGCAGTTGAGCGTGTCCGCCGTACCGTCGCTGTTGACGATGACCAGCGACAGCAGCGGGGAGCCCTCTGCGGCAAGCGCCTGTTCAGTATGTGTTTCAGGAAGATAGACTGACATTACTGCACAATAAACTGAGCATTGCGATATCGAGCATCGGTTGGATCACGAATAACACCCAGTGATAAGGCATCACGCACTTCACAGATACCCTGATCGACACTTATCTGTGGCACAAAATCGAGGACGCGCCGAATTTTGGCAAAGGATACCCGAATATCACGCATATCGCCGCCAAAAGACAGGTCTTTGTACTCTATTTCGGTGCCCATCACCCGTTGTTGCACCAGGCTAATGATTTCATCTTTGGTGTAGTTGCCCTCGTCAGCACCGACATTGAAGACCTGGCCGCGCACTTGCTCCAGCGGTGCGTTCAGCCCAATCCCCACAGCCTCACAGATATCGCGTACATGAACAAATGAGCGGGCATAGCCGCGCTGATAGATAATGAGTTTGCGTTTGGTCAATGCCTCAAGCACAAACTGGTTGATAATGAGATCGAAACGTGTGCGCGGGGAGACGCCAAACAGGGTTGCAAAACGGTAGACAATCGGCGCACAGTGAGCGCTCTGGGTCTGTTCGAGCAGGGCCTGTTCGGCGGCGATTTTGGTTTCGGCGTAGAGCGACTGCGGGTAGAGCGGCGAATCTTCGTTGACAGGTTTGCCATCGCCTGAGAGACCATAGTTGCTATAGGTCGAAGAGAAGATCATACGCTCCACACCGGCTGCGTTGGCTGCGGCAAAGACATTGCGGGTAGCTTCCACATTGTAGCGCCAGGCCACTTGCTGGCCGACGGCCTGACAGGCGGGAAAACCCACAATGGCCGCCAGATGCACCACGCCGGTAAAGCTGGCAGCAGGCAGGCCACCGACCTCGATGGCCGAATTGGTGACCCGCAGGGTCTCGGCATCACAGACATCGGCCTTGACAAAGCGAAAATGCGGATGGTGCCAGTAGCCGAGCAGGGTTTCGCCGCCAAAGAGCAGATCATCAACGACGGTGACAGCATACCCTCGCTGGAGCAGCATACCAGTGAGCAGTGAGCCGATATAGCCGGCGCCACCAGTGATCAGAATATGGCGTGGGTGGTCAGAAGTGGGTAGATTTGTTGTTTGCATGGTGTTCTTCTTGTACAGATTCGTGAGTACGTTCGATTGCCGCCGTGTGCTTCTCGTCGTTTCTTTCTTTCAGTGCTCAACCCCGAGCCGTCGTGTCTGCAACAGAATCGACTCCCAGGCAGCAATCATGCACTCAACGTCAAAATCACGGCTTGCTCGACACTGCGCCGCTAACCCGCGCCGACGGGCCTCCGCTGGCTCATCCAGTGCAGCTGCCAGGGCCTGGGCCAGTGCGCTCGCATCTTCGGCAGGTACGAGCCAGCCATGGACGCCATCTGCGATCAATTCGCGGTTGCCATCAACCGCGCTAGCAACAATCGGGCAGCCGGCGGCCATGGCTTCCAACAGGGCGTTGGGCATGCCCTCAAAACGGGCCGGGTGGACATACAGATCAAGTGCGCCCAGCAACTGGGCAATATCGCGGCGATAACCGCCAAAGCAGACCTGCTGCGCCACACCGAGTTGGTGTGCAAGCTGGCGCAGGGCCGGTTCAGCTTCGCCGCTGCCCAGCAAAAGCACATGCACATGCGGACGGTTGAGCTGGGCCAGAGCTTGCAGGGCGATATCAAAGCCCTTCTGATAGGTTAATCGCCCGACGGCGCCGATGACCTGCGCATCTGGCGGTATGTCAAAGAGCGAGCGGAGTGCAGCAGCATCCATCGTCGGCGCATAGTCTGCTACGCGCAGCCCATTGGGAATCACGGTCAGACGGTCAGCCGGGGCAGCTTCATGAGTGATGGCAAAATCGCGTACAGCTGCGCTATTGAGCACCACCGCATCGACCCAGCGCATCGTGAAACGGACCAGCCAGCGCTGCCAGCCAGCGTAGTTCACATTACGGGCGCGTAACGATGAGATGAGATGGGGCAGGCCGGCGTTATGCAGCAGGGTGCGACCAAGCACATCGGACACAAACAGCAGGGTGACCCCGATATCAAAACGGCGGTGCCGCAACCAGAGCCAGGTGCTGAGCAGGCCGGTGCCCGTGAGCAAACCGGCTTTGCCGATGATGCGTACCTCAGCGCCGCTCTGGCCCAGGCGTTGGCGCAGCGGCTCATCCCATTTATCGTTGAGACAGATCACCGCCTGGTAGTGACCGCGTTGCGCCAGCCCTTCGACCAGTTGCTCAAGCACCCGCTGGGTGCCCTCTGGATTGAGGTGATCGATGCAGTAGACGATCTTGAGTCGCGCTGAAGCGGTGCCTGGCATCGTCTACTCTCTCCCTCCTTGGACCCAGGGCTGGGGGTGCGGGCCTTGGCTTTGCTGTGTTCGATTCATCATCAATCTGGCTCACGATCCCATGCTATACTGCTCTTGCCATAGGGCAAACATGAGCAAGGCCCACAGGCGCTTGCCATGGTTCACCTTGCCGCTATCGTGCTCTTCCAGCAGCTGACGCATCGCCACTGGCTGAAACCAGGCATCCAGCGCCCGGTTATCGAGCAAGCGCTCACGCGCCCAGGAGCGCAATGGCCCACGCAGCCATGGCCCCACCGGCACGCCAAACCCTTGCTTGCCGCGCTTGATAATTGCTTCGGGCAGCGTATCGGCAAACGCTGCTTTGAGCAACCATTTGGTCTGCATGCCACGTACCTTGTATCGTTCGGGCAGGCGCGCGGTCCACTCGACCCACGCCACATCAAGGAACGGAGCGCGGGCTTCGAGTGAATGGGCCATCGTCATACGGTCGGTCTTCGGCAGCAAATCACCCGCCAGATAGGTCATATGGTCGGCCGAAAGCGTGCAGTCGAGCAGGCTTCTGGCCTGGGCTTGATCATAGGCATGGGCAATCCAGCTGGCCGTATCACAGCCCGCCAGTTCATCGCGCCAGCGGTCGCTATAGAGCATGAGCTTATCGCGGTGATTGAAATAAGAGCCCCAGCGCACCAGCGATGCCTTCGACGTTACCGCTGCCCACTGCTGCAGACGCTTCAGGCCAGTCAATGGGCTGCGGTCTTCGGGCAGCCAGCCCGGCTCAGGCAGCAGCGCGGCAAAGGCCGGCACCATCCCTGGGTGACCCAGAAGGGCAGCGCCGCATAGAGCTGGAGCATGCGGTCGAGGGCATAGCGCCGGTAGCCGGCCAGGGTCTCATCGCCGCCATCGCCGCTCAGCGCCACCGTGACATGCTGGCGAGTCTGGCGGGCGAGTTCATACAACGGCAACGCCGCCGGATCCGCAAAGGGTTCGTCGGTCGCGCCAATCACGCCCTCAATCAGCCGAACCAGATCATCCGGACGAAAGAGAAACTCGTAGTGTTCGGTCGCATAGCGTTGGGCCACCTGTTGGGCATAGGCGGTTTCGGAGTAGTGCTGTTCATCAAAACCGATGGAGAAGGTGCGCACGGGTTCGGTGGTGTATTCGGCCATCAATGCGACGATAATGGATGAATCAATGCCGCCGCTCAAGAATGCACCGAGTGGCACATCAGCTACGAGCTGGCGCTTGACAGCTGCACGCAAGCGTTCACCCGCCTGCGCGATGATGTCGGCCTCTGACAACTCCCATTTGGGCAAAAAGGCCAGCTGCCACCAGCGGCTAACCACGGGTTCGCCATCACGCTCCACGGTGATCTTATGGCCCGGTTGCAGCTGCTGAATGCCAGCAAAGATGGTGAGCGGGTCGGGGGTATATTGCAGGGTGAGATAATGGTGCAGCGCCACTGGATTGATCCGCCGTTCAAACCAGGGCAGGGTGAGCAGTGCCTTGGCTTCCGAACCCCATGCCAGACCATGGGCGGAGTGGTGCCAGTAGAGCGGCTTTTCGCCCATACGGTCACGGGCAAGCAGCAAGCGCTGGCGTGATGCATCCCACAGGGCAATGGCAAACATGCCATGCAGCTGGTTGAGGATATCATCGCCCCACTGTTCATAGCCATGCACAATGACCTCCGTATCAGTACTGGAGGCAAAGGCGTGCCCATGCTGCTCTAGGGTCGTTCGTAGCTCGCGGAAGTTATAGATTTCACCGTTGAAGACGACAACAACGGTGTGATCTTCGTTAGAGATCGGCTGTTGCCCACCGGCCAGATCGATAATCGCCAGTCGTCGCATCGCTAGACCTACCGTGCCCTGGGCAAAGACCCCGGCACTATCTGGCCCACGATGCACGATAGCTTGATTCATGCGCTCAAGCAATGCAGGGTCTACCGATTGGTGCTGATTCAGACAGAGCAACCCACAAATTCCACACATGGTCTTGCTTTTCCTCCAGCCCGCCGTTACACGGCGACTTCATCCTGCTCCGCTGCTGGTGACCGACTCATCTGCACAAACAGCTGACGATACCAGTGGGCAGCCGTATCCCATGAAAACTGGGCTGCCCGTTCGCGTGAGGCGTGGCCCATCTGTTGCGTTAAGATGCGGTCGGTGGCAAGCCGCTGGAGATGGGCAGTCAGCGTCTCAATATCGGCCCAATCGAATGTCAGACCATTGATACCAGACAAAACCAGTTCATCGGTACCACCAGTACGGGTAACGACCAGCGCCAGACCAGCAGCCATCGCTTCAAGCGTGGCAACGCTCATGCCTTCGTTATACGATGGCAAGACAAAGACATGGGCCTGGGCATAACGCTCACCTATCTCTTCACGCGGCACATAGCCGGCAAAATGCACGTGCTGGGCAATGCCCAATCGCTGTGCCAGCCCTTCGTATTGGGCCTGGGCATCGCCGGTGCCGACCAGTTCAAGCTCAATCGCATAGCCGGCATCGGTCAAGCGTTTCACCGCCTGGATCAGATGGTGCTGGCCTTTGCGTTCGATCAGTCGCGCCACACAGAGCAAACGCAATGGCCCGTACATCCTGTCCGCGCTCGCGCTGGCTGGCTGAAACGCATCGAGATCGACACCATTGGGAACCAGCACCGGCTCAATCTGGGCGTCTACCGCCTGGATCATCTGGGCTTCGCGTTCGCACTTGGCGACGACCCGCACCGCATGCCGCCAGATAGCCTGTATCACCGGCGTCAGGACGGGATAGAGCACGGCATAGCGCTGCTCAAAGCCGGGAATATCGGGGCCGCAGACGCGCACCAGGTAGGGGATGCCGGTCAGGTGATGGAGCGCTAGGGCCACGCCGCCGGCCGGTACGGCACTCCAGGCAAAGCAAAAATCATACTGCCGCGCGGCATGCAGCGTAATTGCCAGTCGAAGTGCCCGTGCAGCGTAGGTAAGCAACTCGCGGTTGGAGGAGTGGTGCAGGTTGCGGTTGTTTACCGGTACTTTATAGATGGTACTATTGTCGGCAAAAGGTGCCTGCTCCGGATGCGTGCCTAATGCCGACGTCACCAGATCAATGGATAGGTCGGGCATGCTGGCAAAGCGTTGCAGCAGTGCCCGGTTTACCGTGCCAGTGCCACCGCCAAGCGGGGGAAATTCATTATTCAGCATAATCATACGTATCATCGGCCGCTGCTCCTTTTTGCCAGGTGCCACGTTTCCAATTGTATTATACAATGTTGTGTGTCATACAATCAATCCGCGTTGGTCATGATTTGCCATGCATAGACAGCAATCAGTCAGCCAACAACAGAAATGAGAAAAGGCTATGCTCAAACAGCAACCAGCGACACTCAACCCAAGCGAATTTACGGTGCCCAACGAGTACCGCTACAATCAACGTTCGCCCATGCACTGGGTCGCCTCGCATATTCTGCGTTACCCTTTGCTGCCCATCGCCGCCGTTTTGGGGGCATTGCTTGCCAATGTCTTGCTCAGTGCAGCGATGGTGCTCGCTGGTCAGGCATTCGATGTCATCACGACCCTGCCCAGTCTGGCAGCGGCAACATCGCTCGATCCGCTTTCGCCCTTGATCTGGCTCACGCTGCTCATCCTTGCCAGTCGGGTGGCTCAGGGTCTGGTGAGTCTGGTCAGCTCGTATGGGTTTGAAGTCATGGCCCAACGGATGGAACGTGATATCCGTGAAGAACTCTACATTCGTCTGCTTGGCAAGAGTCAGACATTCCACAACCGCCAGCGTGTCGGTGATATTATGGCGCGTGCGACCAACGATGTGCAGCAGATTAACTTGATGGTGAACCCCGGTGGGGGTATCATTGTTGACTCGATGCTCACGTTTTTGGTGCCACTGGGAGCGATTGCGTTGCTACGTCTGGAGCTTCTGCTCATTCCTGGTCTCTTTCTGGTGGTGTTTGTCTTTGCCATTCAGCGCTATACCGATGAACTCACGCCGGTGAGCATCGCGTTGCGGCGTCAGTTTGGGCTGCTCAATGCGGGCCTTTCGGAAGCGATATCGGGTATCGAGGTGGTGAAAGCGTATGCGCAGGAAGCCCAGGAGCGCGACCGCTTTGTAGCCAATGCCAGCGCCTATCGTGATTTCTTTGTGCAAGAAGGGCGAGTTCGCGCACGCTATTTGCCGCTGCTGCTCTTTGGCATTGCCTATGGTCTCTCCTTTGGTCATGCGCTCTGGCTCTTTTTTCAGGGGAGTATCACCACCGGTGAGATTATCGCGTTTATGAGTTTGCTGAGTCTGCTGCGCTTTCCGATCTTTGTGTCGCTGTTTAGCTTTGCGCTGGTCCAACTGGGCCTGGCCGGTGCCGAACGCGTCTTATCGCTGATGCAAACCCAAACCGAGCTCGATGAAAACATCGGCGGGATTGAACAGACGATGCAGGGCGCTATCACGTTTGATCAGGTCACGTTCAGTTATAATGGTACGCCGGTGCTGCGCGATATCAGCTTTACGGCCAGTCCGGGGGAGACGATAGCGATTGTGGGACAAACTGGTTCGGGCAAAAGCACGCTCACACGCCTGGTCAACCGCATTTATGATGTGAATGCGGGTCGGGTGCTGATCGATGGAACTGATGTGCGTGATTGGAGTTTGCAATCGCTGCGTTCGCAAATTTCGGTGATTGAGCAGGATGTCTTTCTCTTTTCGCGCACGATTGCCGACAATATCGCGTTTGGTGCAGCTGGTCAGGCGACGCGGGCGCAGATTGAACAGGCGGCGCATGAGGCGCAGGCGCATGACTTTATTATGAGCTTTCCGGATGGCTACGATAC
>JAAURD010000012.1 GCA_012034075.1 Chloroflexaceae bacterium
GCCCTTCATCAGCGTCACAGAGAACGTGGCTTTCGCCCCCTGTCGCCTCCAGGAAAAAGTCATTCCGCATCCTGTTGTTCTCTTCTCGTGAGCAGAACGAGTACTTCTGCTCACCTTTGGATAGGGGTTGCCTATCTAGCTCTATCTCCCAATCTGTTATGTATACACGGATAGGTATAGAGCGGGACGGCTGCTGCTACCATTGAGCAAGACCGTGTTCTGCCCAGTGTTCGGTGCTTGCCGTAAACAGGCATAAAAACTGCGTATGATACACCTCTCTACGGTATCATTATACCTCATTTCGTGATATTTGTCACGTCGCCTTTTTGTGAGCGAAGAACAGGGTGCTGGGTACTGCGTTCCTGCTGGGAACTGGTGTTCAGCGCATCACGTTACGCCGCTCCGGATTGCCGTATCTAGCACTAAGCACTCTGTAGTATCAGGTCCGTTGGTTCTGATCATCCCAGAATGCTTGCCAGATATCTTGCAGGGTGGTTTGCATATTGGCAACAGTCTGGGTCACCGGGTCGGGGGAGAGCCGGGCGTCCAGACGGATGCGAGCATCATCGAGCACCTGATTAAACATTTCATGCGCATAGACGGCATGCAATTGAGCGATGCGGTCGGCATAAACATCGAGCAAGTAGTCACGACTGATCGTTGAGCGATCATCGAGCATATGGTTGAGTAGGTTGCGAGTGTGACTGCGAAATGATTCGGTAGACATGGGTCTTTTTCTCCGGGCTGTTGCAGGTGCTTCTGGAACCAGCATCATGGGCATGAGCGATACGGTATGTTTGCTTCTTCTCTGTATCAGTATACCATGATTTTATGGTTTGATGCGGTCGTGATGCCTGGAGTACCTGAAGCGAGTCACGCGCGGGACTGCTGCTGCATTCAATGTGCGGGTGGCGTGAGCTGACCGCGTGCCTGTTGTTCGCGTGGCAGGAGGCTGGCGTAGAGCACGGTGTGCAACGGGACCTCTAGCCCGGTTGCGTGACCAAGGCGCACGACCGCACCGTTCTGGGCTTCGAGTTCGGATGGACGACCCTGGGCGATATCCCGTTGCATAGAGAATGTGTTGTGGGGAGGCATCCCGTCGATAAAGGCCATGGTGCGCTCGAAGATATCAGTGGGGAGCCGGATCTGGCGTTTGTGTGCCAGGTTGATGATTTCTTCGATAGCTTGCACAATCATCTGGCGGGTTTGTGGGATCTGGCGGGTGATGCCAATGGGCATTTGGGTGACGGCGCCAACGCCACTGACGGATGCAATAAAGAGAAACTTTTCCCAGATAGCCGCTTGAATATCGGTGACGAGATCGACCTGAGTGATGCCAGCATGCAGGAACATGTGCTGGAGGTGTTCAGCACGTGGGCTGGTTGGGGCATTGAGTTCGCCAAAGACGATACGTGGTTCCACACCGGTATGGCGAATGACACCGGGGGCTTCAATAAAACTGACAATCCAGCAGAGGCCGCCAAGCAGATGGGAGCGGTCAATAACGCTGGCAAGCAGGTCAATGGCCTCGACACCATTTTGCAGGGGGATGATCATGGTGTTGTAGCCGATCATGGGCGCCAGCGTTGTGGCAGCGGCGGCAACCTGCCAGGCTTTGACGGTGACCAGAATAAGATCGACTGGTCCAATGGTAGCCGGGTTATCGGTTGCTGCAACCGCTGGCAAGGTGATATCGCCGCGTATGCTGTGTACGGTCAGGCCGCTGGTTTGCAAGGCGTGGAGATGGTCTCCACGTGCCAGAAAGTGAACTTGATGGCCTGCCTGTGCCAGGCGAGCGCCAAAATATCCTCCAACACCGCCAGTACCAACAATGGCAATGCGTAACGGTTGTGTCATAACCTCTTTTTTCTTTCTAACATGTGGCTTCAAAAGGTGATACGAGGGGCAGAAGCACTCAGGAGACCCTGAGTCTGTGGTGGTGTCCAGAGATCACTGATTGCCTGAGCCAGTGCGTCGATCAGAGCGGAGATGTCGGCTGTGGCTTCGTCGTGCAGGGCCTCGCTGATGATGAGTACGCGGCTGGTTTGGTCACGAACGGCCGATTGCCCGCTCTGGCGAAAAGTCCAGCGACGGGCATGGGCATGCTGCTGGGCATCAGCAAAGATGATTTCGCCCGGATCAGGGTGTTCATGGTCACCGTTGAGGGTGAGATACTCCTCGTGGCCGGTAGCGTGGCGTATTTCAAGATACTCGGCAATCTGATCAAGGTCAAAGATAGCGACAGGCAGCGCAAAGGCCAGTGAGATGGCATTGCCCAGGTCTACCAGCGGGTGGAGCTGGGGCAGGGCCTGGTCACGACGGAAGCGGCGGAGCAAAGCTTCGGCGGCGGAGCGGTATTGGGTGGGTTTGAGGCCCATCTGGGTATAGGCCTGGCGCCAGGCACGAATGGATGGCAAGGTGGACTCGGTGGTCTGGGTGAGCCGTTCGCGAGCCTGCTGCAACCAGGGTGACTGGTGTTGGCCACTCTCGACGTGAGGATGAATGCCATCAATGACCAGTACGCCCACAACGAGCTGGGGAAATTGGTGCCACAGGGCTTCGCTATGCTGAAGATACATCATGTTTCCATTATACTCGCGGATGATCTGATTTGCAAACAGCTGGACAATTGCATGGGCAGATATTGGAGGTATGCCAAGAAACAGGTATAATAAAAGCATAAGACGACCAGTACATGACACCACGAAATGAGAAGAGGAGTAGTCTGATGTATCTGGATTGATGCATCATTGAGAAGAGGCAGTCTCTGACTGTTTATGGTAATGCCATCGTTAAAAAATGGTTTGAATACAGCACGGAGCAAGATGTTATGCGACAATTATACCGACTGATATGGCTGATGTTGTTGGGTTTGAGCATCACGTTGGTATCATGTGGAAGTAGTACTGCAGAGCCAGCATATAGCGTTATACGGGAACCTGAGCTACAACCCGGTGACTCCATACCTGAGCCACAGGGTGAAGTGATATTGACGCTGACGGGTAAAATCAAGAGAACCAATCAGGGAGATGAACTGGTGTTCGATATGGAGTTGTTGGAAAGCCTGGGAGTGATTGAATATACCGTCCAGAACCCTAGTCCTGAGCGTGAGCAAGCTGATACCCATCAAGGTGTTCTCCTGGAGAACCTGTTTGCTCTTGCCGAGATTGATGCCGATGCAACCAAGGCGCATGCGATTGCTTGGGATGATTATACAGTGGATATTCCTATCAGTGTGACTCAGTGGCCGGTGATGATTACAACAAGAAGAAATGGAGAACGGATTTCGTTCCATGATTTGGGACCACTGCAAGTTATCTTTCCGTATCATCGTTTTGATATTGAACCGGTGATTTATGATCCAATGTGGATACATCAAGTCCATACATTGGAGATACAGTAGATGTTTTCGCGTGCCATAGTCATTCAATCCTTAATAATCATTGGTATTATGGTAGGTATAGCCGCAAGTATTGGGTTTACGCTGCAGCTTTCGCGTGTCTTAACTTCACAAAATCTGTCGCCAGGCTGGGGTGTTTGGGGACCTTATGTCAATGAACGTGAATTGATAAGCTTACATGAACTCTTATATCGGATCAATCTGGGTGATACAGTTGATGCTGAGGTGTATGAATGGCAACGGAACCTGGTGAGGCGTCGTATCGACATTTCCTATGATTTTATGCCTGATATCCCAGCACTCATCGATGCTGAACTGACCAATATTCGGCGTCTGGATGCGTTAATGGAAGAGTATACCGCTATCGAAGGAGGAAAAATTCCAGACCGTGAGACGGTACAACAGTTGCTTCCGATTGTAGATGATATGGTGGTTGTCAACCGTGAGATCCTTCATACGCGGCGACAGGCCGGCGATATCGTCTATCATGATACGATCAAAGCCACTCAACAGTTACAGATCGTACAGATTGTCACGCTGGTGTTTTTTTTGATTTTGGGGATACTCTTCTTTTGGATGACGCGTAAAACGTTCAAGGCGGATATTGAGATGGTACGAGCCTATGCACGTCAATCGGAGCGTTATGCGCTACGTATTGCCGAGGTGAATCGGTTTTCACTCGTCATGAGCAGTCACCTGAATCAGACGGAGATTCTCGATATTGCAGCACAGGAAATAGCACGACTGTTTGATATAGAGCATGTGAGCATTGTGTTATTTGATGTGCAGCAGCAGATTGGCACGCTGGTAGCAGAATACCCGCTTACGCAACTCCATGGATTGCAGATAACGCTGCCGGCTGATCCTAGCTCGCAGCAATTGCTCCATTCGGAGCAAGCGATTGTGATTGAGGGAGCTACGACTGATCCACGCACCAGTGTGATTCACGATATTCTGGTGGCTTCGGATGTCGGTTCGTTGATGCTTGCCCCATTGCTGAATCGGGGGTGTACTATCGGCCTTATCAGTCTGGAGAGTGTGCATCATCAGCGAACGTTTACACGCGAGGAACAGGATCTTATTGTGACCATTGCTACGGCAGTTGCAGCAGCCGTAGAGAATGCGCGACTCTTTGAAGCAGAACAGATTGCCCATATTCGCGCCGAGACGCTGGGCGAAATAGCACGGGTGATCAGTTCGTCGTTTGATTTGGATGAGGTGTTGCGGCTGATTCTGGAAGAGTTGTGTAAAGTGATTGCGTATGATAAAGCCTCGATTATGCTGCTGGACGATCATCAAACGTTACGGGTGGCGGCGTTTCAAATCGATCATCAGCCATCGGTCAGTGTCAATGGCATAGGTCAGCAGGAATATGTGAATTTGAAACCGGGTCAGCACAGCGCCGCCCGAATTGTCCTCGAACAGAGAACGGCAATGCTCATTGATGATACACGCCTATCACTGCACTGGTTTCAGGCACAAACAACCCATGAGATTCGTTCGTGGTTGGGTGTACCTTTGCTCTTAGGCGGCAATAGCCTGGGAGTACTGAATATCAATGCATTTGAGCCACACCAATTCGATACGAATGATCTTGATGTTGCGCTGACTTTTGCGAACCATGCAGCAGTGGCGCTAGAGAAGGCGCAGTTGTATCGTGAGTCGGTGACACGAATTGAGCAAGAGATGGCAATTGCCGGTCAGATTCAGCGGCAGCTCTTTCCGCGCGCGCTGCCGCAGTTGGATGGAATAACACTTTCGGTGTTCTGCCAACCGGCTCGTGAGACCGGGGGCGATTTTTATGATGTGTTGCGTCTTAATGATGGACGTATGGGTATTATGGTGGGCGATGCATCGGGAAAGAGTATTCCGGGCGCAATGCTGATGGCAATTGCGCGTTCAACGGCGCGTTCGGCAGCGTATAATCATACTAGGTCGGAAGCGGTTGTTGCCGAAATTAACCGCTTGATTGTTGATGATGTGCCATCGTTTTCGTTTGTCGCGCTCTGTTATGCCATTTTTCATTTGGGGAGCGCCTCGCTCGCATTGAGTAATGCAGGGCAACTGTCACCGATTGTGCGCCGTGCTGATGGGTCATTGGAGTATCTTGAAATGCACGGACCAACGTTGCCGCTGGGAATGGTGATGGACGTTGCGTACCAATCAATCGAATGCCAACTTGCGACGGGTGATACCGTGATTTTTTATACCGATGGTGTGGTCGAGGCGCAGACGGGCGATCATCAATTGTTTGGATTTGAACGGTGGGAAGGGTTGATCCGCCAGTATGGTCATCTGCCGCCACAGGCGTTTATTGAACGGGTGAACCAGGAGATTGCCGATTTTGTTGGTAGTGTACCGCAACATGATGATATCACGCTGCTGGTGTTACGGGTCGATGAACTGCCTGGGCCTGTGCACTGACCTTGACTGCTCCTCAGTAGGTGGATAGGTTGTTTTTTCCTCTTGCCTGAATCCTGTTCTTGTATCTGAAGTGATGTAACGTTCTGCTGGATACTTGCATCCAAGGCATAGAACAATAAAAACCTGGGCAAGTGGTGCAACAGGTGCAAAATGGATCATCACTCAATAGACAAAAGCAGGAGGAAAAGAGAAATGGTTCGTCATATGACCCGTCTGGTCACGTTGAAAAAGGATTTGGGAGAGTCATACACACCGGTCTATTTTCTGGCCGCTTTAGGGAATGGTGGCATGGCGGTTGCCTTCTTTATCTATCTGAACTTTATGGTGCCGCATCCCAACACGCCGATTATCACCTTTGATGGCCTGGCAGCGTTTATGAGTGGGGCAACCTTGCCAATTCAACTGCTTATTCTGGGGGCAATGGCTGGTATTCTGTTTTTTGGTATTCGTCACTTCTGGTTACTGGCCTGGAATTTGCGTGAATATCGGGCCTATCGTCAGACCTTGGCGTATCAGGCGCTGCGTCAGGGCAATCATGAGATCAAGCTGATCGGGGTGCCGTTGGCGCTGGCAATGACAGTGAATATGAGCTTTGCAGCCGGGGCGGCCTTTATACCGGGCCTGTGGAATATCGTTGAGTATCTTTTTCCCGTGGCAATGGTGGCCTTTCTGATTATCGGTCTGTTTGCGCTGTCGATCTTTCTCTCGTTCTTTAGCCGGGTGCTGGCGGGAGCACAGTTTGATTGCAGCCACAACAATAATCTGGGGCAGCTCAAGGCGGTGCTGACGTTTGGCCTGGTGGCGGTTGGTTTTGCGGCCCCAGCGGCCATGAGCGAGAACACGGTGACGGTTGCCGCCAGTATCATTGGCAGCCTGTTCTTTATGAGCGTGGCAATGGTGCTGGGGCTGATCCTGTTTATTCTGGGCTTCCGCAGTATGTTGGCCCATGGGTTGACCCGTGAGAGCAGTGTGAGCCTGTGGATCCCGTTGCCTATTTTGACGGTGCTGGCAGTGGCGGTTATCCGCCAGGTGAATGGTCTGACCTTTCTGTTTGGCGTGCCGGAAGGCGCGGTGAATACGCTCGCGATACGCACGCAGTCATCACCCGCTTTGATGCTGGTGTTAATCACCTTTGTACTGGCCTTGCAGATTCTGTTTGCAGTGCTGGGGTATGCGGTGATGCGACGGGTGAATTACTTTCGGACATTTGTCTCTGGGCCGGAGCGCAGCGTTGATAGTTATGCAATGATCTGTCCTGGTACGGCCCTGTTTGTCTTTGGGATGTTCTTTATCCACCTTGGTCTGGTGCGGACGGGCCTGTTGACCAAATTCTCGGTTGAGTATTTTGTGCTGCTTGTTCCGTTTGTGGCATCGCAGATCTTTGCTATCCGTACCATGCTGAGGCTGGATCGCAAATTGCTCAAGCCAGAGCCGGTGACACAGACAAGCACGCCAACGGCAGCAGTGGCATAAGCAACCAGTACAGGATGAACAAGAGCAACGTCGCTCGCTGATGAACAGAGATCCAGACCCCAGGCTGCTGCAAGCAGTCTGGGGATTTTTGGGCGTAGGAGCGGAGTGTTTGCATGAGTTTGGAACATCAGCGTGACTATTGCCGCTTGTGAAGCAGGGAACACTCTGTTATGACAAATTATACACATAGGATCGTACCATTTGACAAAATACGAACCCTATGCTAAAGTTTTCAGCGAGATTTGAGTAGTTTTCGGTAGTTTTTCGCAGCTTTGATACCAAATATACAGCCATACCAGGGAGACGGTCATGAATTTGTTTGTAGTCGGTCTCGACCATACTTCAGCTTCGGTTGAAGTTCGGGAATGTCTGGCTTTTAGTACGACCGACTTGCCATCTGCATTGACGCAATTGACGGCAAAACACGAAGGAGTTGCCCCGCTATTTGATGAGGCCGTTATTCTCTCAACCTGTAACCGAGTTGAGATTTATGGTATAACCAGCGATGACGACCTGGATGTAAAACAAGCGGTTGTCGAGTTTCTCGCTGATTTCCACAACCTGGATGAAGAGCAGTTTGCCTCCTCGCTCTTTTGCTCCCAGGGCGATGAAGCTATCTTCCATCTTTTTGAAACAACAGCTGGTCTGCGTTCGCTGGTTCTGGGTGAAGCCCAGATTCAGGGTCAGGTACGCAAGGCATTTAATATGGCTCAGCGGTTACGCAGTGCCACTACGGTTATGCCACGCCTGTTTGTCCAGGCTATCAACACTGGTCGTCGCGTGCGCAACGAGACGAACCTCGGTTGTGGGGCAGCCAGCGTCTCACAGGCCGGAGTAGAGTTAGCCCGCCACCGTTTTGGCAGCCTTGAGGGATGTTGTGTGTTGCTGGTGGGCAGTGGCCAGGTGAGTGAACTGGCTGCTCAGAACCTGATAGCCAACGGTGCCGATGATTTGCTGGTGGTCAATCGCACGTATGAGAATGGGCTTGATCTGGCGGCTCGTTATGGCGCACGGGCAATGCACTTTGAAGATCTGATTGACGCCATGGCAATGGCCGATATTGTCATCAGTTCAACTGCTGCGCCCTCAACCGTTATTCATCGTGCCCATGCCGAAGCAGCATTGCAACGCAAGCTCGCTCTGTTTCATGAACAGCATATGCAGCATAGTGCATTGGAATTGCAGCCAGAGTTACTGTTAATTGATCTGGCCGTACCACGTGATATTGATACTGATGTTATGGAGCTTGCCGGGGTTCACCTGTGTACGGTAGATGATCTGCAGGAAGTAGTACAGAAGACCCTGGCTCAACGTACCAGTGCGATTGCGGCTGCTAGACAGATTATTGCTGAGGAATTTGATACGTTTCAAGCCTGGTTGCGCAGCCAGGACACCTTGCCGATTTTATCCTCATGGCGCCAGCAAGCTGAAGCTCTCCGCAGTGCTGAACTCAAACGTGCCATGCGTCACCTTGAGTCACTCTCGCCCGAACAGCAATATGTGGTAGAGGCATTTAGTCGCAGTCTGGTCAATAAACTTCTCCATGAACCCACATTGCGGACACGCCATGCTGCTGCTACTGGTGAAGGCAAGCGGTATGCCGCAATGTTGCGTGACCTTTGGGAGCTATAGGAGTAGAGAAATTCATGTCCCAGGTACTTATTATTGGCACACGTGGCAGTCAACTTGCCCGTGTGCAGGCTGAATATGTTGCTGCAACGCTACGACAACACCATCCTGCGTTGATGGTTGAGTTGCGTATTATCAGCACCAAAGGGGATCGTATTCTGGATGTTGCGCTCTCTGCGGTGGGTGATAAAGGCCTGTTTGTGAAAGAAATTGAAGTTGCGTTGTTGCAGCACGAAGCTGATCTAGCGGTGCATAGTGGCAAAGATTTGCCTTCGATCACCCCGTCCGAACTGGTGATTGGTGCTTTCCCGCGCCGAGTTGATCCACGTGATGCATTGGTGTTGCCAGATTCGTTTATCGAGCCGCTCAGTCCTCTGGATGACCCCTTGAGCATTTTACCCAGGGGCGCCCGAGTGGGCACCAGCAGTCTGCGTCGTGCATGCCAGGTGCGGGCGGTACGACCCGATCTGGAGTTGCTCGATGTGCGCGGCAATGTTGAAACACGTCTGCGTAAACTGGATAGCGGCGACTATGATGCGCTGATTCTCGCAGCAGCCGGGTTAACGCGCCTTGGTTTGCAACAGCGTATCAGCCTGTATATCCCCGCCGATATGTTGCTGCCAGCAGTAGCGCAAGGGGCGCTGGCGCTTGAGGCGCGTGCTGATGATACAACAACCCTCGAACGGATGGCGGTGCTGGACGACGCGGAGACGCGGGTTGCCGTGTTAGCAGAACGGGCATTCCTACGTAAGCTCGAAGGTGGCTGCCAGGTGCCGATTGCTGCGTATGGTGAACTCATCCCAGCCCAGGATAGGAAGGGCACCGTTTTGCGTCTGCGTGGCCTGGTTGGCTCGCTGGATGGCACCATCATGCTGCGTGATGAACTGACCGGTGCTGCCGATCAAGCAGAGCAACTGGGTGATCACCTGGCTGAACGGTTGCTTGATCGGGGTGCTGCGGACCTGGTGGGTGCGATAAAGACCAACCATACCGGTGTGGCGCTCCCGGCTGAACAAGCACTGTTGCATGGCTGGCGTGTTGTCGTCACCCGTTCGGAAGAACAGGCCGATGGGCTATCGCAACTGCTGCGTGAACACGGTGCCGAACCAGTGGCCTATCCAACGATTGCCTTTGCGCCACCAGACGATACCGGGCCACTGGATACAGCGTTGCAACAACTGGCTCAGGGTGGCTATGACTGGCTGGTGTTGACCAGTGCCAATGGTGTGCGTTTTGTGCAAGAACGTCTGACAGCGCTTGGTCTGTCCTTGAACAACGAGATGAAATTGGCAGCAGTAGGCCCAACCACCGCAGCTGCATGTGCTGAACTGCTCAATCGTACCGCAACAACCGTGCCCGATAAGTTTGTGGCCGAGGCATTGGCCGAGGCGTTGGGCAACCTGGCAGGCCAGCGGGTATTGATTGCCAGTGCGGATCTGGCGCGGCCGGTGCTTGAGCAGATGTTGCAAGCGGCCGGTGCAGAGGTAGACCGCGTCATTGCCTATCATACCGTACCGGCCTCAGGCGGGGTCGATCTGCCCGGTATGCTCAAGGATGGTCGTATCAATGCAATAACCTTCACCAGTGGTTCTTCGGTCACATACTTTATCGAACGAGTAGGAAACGACCTCCTCGATCAGGTTCGCCAGACGGTGATTGCGTGCATTGGGCCAATTACGGCAAAAACGGCAGAAGAAGCCAACCTGACGCCCACTGTGGTTGCAACGACCTCGACCGCCGAGGGCCTCGTACAAGCGTTGGTAGATTGGCAAACAAGGAGAAATGTATGAGCCTGTATCCCGCGTTACGCCCACGGCGATTACGCCGCAACCCCAACCTGCGTCGCATGATCCGTGAAAGCACACTGAGCGTAGATAACTTGATAGCACCGCTCTTTATTCGTACTGGTCATGACGTGCGTCATCCCATTGCCTCGATGCCAGGGCAGTTTCAGCTCTCTGTTGATACGGCGACCCGCGAAGTTGAGGAGCTTGCCGAGATGGGTATCCCTGCTGTGCTGTTGTTTGGCATCCCGGCGACGAAAGATGCTGTGGGCAGCGATAACTACGATGTTGATGGCATTGTGCCCAGCGCCATTCGGGCGATCAAGCAGGCGGTGCCGGAAATGGTCGTCATCTCGGATATGTGTTTCTGTGAATATACCGACCATGGTCATTGTGGGCTGCTCAACCAACCCGATTCGCCACACTATGATGAGCACTTACCCGAAGGCTACCTGCTCAATGATGCGACGTTGACACTCCTCGGTCAGGCCTCGGTGGTGCATGCCGAAGCAGGCGCCGATATCATTGCGCCATCTGGCATGATTGATGGCATGGTTGCAACCATTCGAGCGGCGCTCGATGACGCCGACTTGAGCCACACGGCGATTATGAGCTATGCTGCCAAATTTCACAGCAGTTTTTATGGGCCGTTCCGAGATGCTGCCGAAAGCCCGCCCTCATTTGGTGACCGTCGCCAGTATCAGATGGACATCGCCAATACACGCGAGGCTTTGAAAGAGGTCGTTTTAGATGAAGGCGAGGGCGCCGATATCCTGATGGTCAAGCCTGCCCTGCCCTATCTCGATATTTTGCAGCGTATGCGTGAGTACTCCAATCTTCCCCTTGCTGCCTATCAAGTCAGTGGTGAGTATAGCATGATCAAGGCCTCGGCCGCCCATGGCTGGTTAGATGAACGCCAGGTAGCGCTTGAATCGCTCATGGCTATTCGACGCGCCGGAGCCGATATGATTATCACCTACTTTGCCCGAGATGTTGTACACTGGTTATCCTAAGTTCGATATGTGGGTTATCCCTGTGGGGGATTGAAATAACCTAATGGTCGCAATCCAGACCTGGAAATGAATGGAAACGAATGAAAAATGATCGGTTTTTGCGAGCCTGTCGCCGTGAACCCGTTGACTGCACGCCTATCTGGCTGATGCGTCAGGCCGGACGGTATATGCCCGAATATCGAGCGATACGCAAACAGTATGGCTTTTTGGACATGGTGAAGACGCCAGAAGTTGCCGCCGAAATTACCATGCAGCCGGTGCAGGCGTTTGAGATTGATGCTGCGATTATTTTTGCCGATATTTTGCCGCCCCTCGAAGGGATGGGCATCCATCTGACCTTTGAAAAGGGAGAGGGACCGGTTATTCATAACCCGATTCGCACGCTCGATGATATCGAGGCGTTGCGTCAGCCCAACCCTCGTGAGAGTGTTGCGTTTACGCTGCGCGCAATTGGTCTGGTCAAACAAGAACTGGATCAGCGTATTCCCTTGATCGGCTTCAGTGGAGCGCCGTTTACCCTGGCGAGTTATGCCATCGAAGGTGGTTCATCGCGTGATTTTCGTCATACCAAAAAGCTCATGTATAATCATCCGACCAACTGGGCCTTGTTGATGGACAAACTGACCACGCTGGTCAGTGATTATCTGCTGGCACAGGCCGAAGCCGGTGCCGATGCGTTGCAGATTTTCGATAGCTGGGCGGGTGTGCTTGCCCCAGGCGATTATCAGACCTATGTGCTGCCCTATGTCCAACGCTGTGTTGAACGGGTGCGTGCCAGTGGCGTGCCAATTATCTATTTTGGCGTGGGTATGAGTGGGATGTTGCCTCTGTTGCCGCAGGTCGGAAGTGATGTCATCGGCATCGACTGGCATGTCTTGCTTGACCAGGCATGGGAACACCTTGGCCCAGAACGAGCGGTTCAGGGCAATCTGGATCCGGTGGTGCTGTTTGCGCCGTGGGAAGAAATTCAATCACGTGCAGATGATATTTTGCAGCGAGCGAACAATCGTCCAGGACATATTTTCAACCTCGGTCATGGTATCTTGACCGAAACGCCGGTTGAGCATGTACAGCGTCTGGTCGAGTATGTCCATAGCGCATCGGCCCGCAATGAGTCGGCATAAGCAGTGAATCGCACAAGAAAGTGAGCATAGGAGGACAGAGATGGGTGAATCCAAAACGTATGCCCGTTCACAAGCATTATTTGCCGAAGCACAGAAGGTTCTGCCGGGTGGTGTGAACTCGCCAGTACGTGCATTTCGCGGTGTAGGTGGCAACCCGCTCTTTATTGAGCGCGGCTCAGGGTGCTACATGTGGGATGCCGATGGTCACCGTTATATCGATTATGTCTGTTCGTGGGGGCCGCTTATTCTTGGTCATGCGCACCCGGCGGTGGTCGAAGCACTCAACCGACAGGCAGCCCTGGGCACCAGTTTTGGTGCCCCTACCAAACTGGAAACCCAACTGGCCGAAATGGTCATGACCTGATGCCAGGGGTCGAACAGGTACGCTTTGTCAATAGCGGTACCGAAGCGACGATGAGTGCGCTGCGATTGGCCCGCGCCTACACCGGCCGCGATAAGATTGTGAAATTCAGCGGGTGCTACCACGGTCACGCCGATATGCTGCTGGTGCAGGCGGGTAGCGGTGTGGTCACGCTCGGTCTCCCCGATAGCCCAGGTGTACCCGCATCCACCACAGCGCAAACCCTGGTAGCCGAGTACAACGACCTTGAGGGCGTCCGGGCGCTCTTTGCCGAACACGGCAGTGATATTGCTGCGGTGATTACCGAGCCAATCGCGGCCAATATGGGGTTTGTTTTGCCCCAGGAGGGCTTTCTGGCTGGTCTGCGTGCTATTACCCGCGAATATGGAGCACTGCTGATCCTCGATGAAGTGATGACCGGCTTTCGGGTCGCACCGAATGGGGCACAGGGTCTCTGGGGAATCGACCCAGATATAAGCTGCCTGGGCAAAGTGATCGGTGGCGGTCTCCCAGTCGGTGCCTATGTGGGTAAACGTGAGGTTATGCAAAAGGTCGCGCCAGCCGGTCCCATGTACCAGGCGGGCACCCTTTCGGGCAATCCTCTGGCAATGGTTGCAGGTCTGGTAACACTGGAACATCTCAGTCAACCCGGCCTGTTCGACCAGATTGCCGCACGGGCTGCCAGATTGGCCGATGGCCTTACGTCGGCGGCAACGGAAGCGGGTATTCCGGTGCAAGTGGGACAGGTCGGTACCATGTTCGGTTGCTACTTCCTGCAGGAAGCGGCAGTAGACTTGCCCCAGCCGTCCCTCACCAATTACACCACCGTGCGTCAGTATGCCCACCCAGAGCGCTATGCGCAGTTCTTCTGGGCCATGCTTGAGCGTGGTGTCTATTTTGCGCCATCCCAATTTGAAGCCGCTTTCTTGAGCCTGGCGCATAGCGATGACGATATTGAAACAACCATTCAGGCCGCCCGTGAGGTGCTGGCGGTTCTGACATCAGGAGAAGCCGCATGATCGCCATTTCAAATGACTTCCTCGACCGCTACAACCGCGCTGGGCCGCGTTATACCAGCTATCCCACCGTGCCCTATTGGGATAACGCCTTTGGTGAGGCTGAGTACCGGCAAGCATTGCAAACGCTCTCGCAGCGCAACGATGATGCACTGTCAGTCTATGTCCATCTGCCGTTCTGTGCCCAACGTTGTCACTACTGTGGCTGCAACGCCACAGTCACCACGCACGAATCGGTCGTTGATGCGTACCTTGACCGCGTTGAGCGTGAAATTGACATCGTCATGGATGTCGTTGGTGGTACACGCCATGCCGTTCAGTTGCATTGGGGTGGGGGCACGCCCAACTTTTTGACGAACGCTCAGATGCAACGAATGTATGGTATTCTTGAGCGCCACTTTACCATCGATCCTCGGGCTGAAGTTGCTATTGAAATTGACCCACGTATTGCCTCGCGGGAACAGATTCAGTTTATTCGGTCGCTTGGGTTTAATCGCGTGAGCCTGGGGATCCAGGATTTTGATGTGATGGTGCAAGAGGCCATCGGGCGAATTCAGCCAGAAGCATTGACCCGTGAAATCTATAATACGTGCCGCGAGTGCGGTTTTGATAGTGTCAATGTCGATCTGGTCTATGGCTTGCCTGGACAGACACGGGTGACCTTTGAACGAACCTTGCACAATATCATCGAACTTTCACCCGACCGGATTGCCTGCTTTAGTTATGCCCATCTGCCCAATGCACGTGCCAACCAGAGGCGTGTCGATGTCACCTTTATGCCTGATCATTATGAAAAGTTTCACCTTTTCCAGATGGCGATTGATGGTTTTATCAACGCTGGTTATGACTGGATTGGGATGGACCACTTTGCTCGCCATGATGATGAAATGGCGGTTGCTGCACGTGAATGCAGGCTTCATCGAAACTTTATGGGATACACGATTCGTCCAGCGACCGATCAGATCGCTTTTGGGATGAGCAGCATTGGCGATATGGCACATTGCTTTGTGCAGAATGATGCCAAACTAGGCAATTATCAGAAGGCGATTGACGAGGGGCGCTTGCCGATTGTGCGAGGTATGCGGCTAAGCGATGATGATATGTTGCGCCGTCGGGTGATTACGCATATGATGTGCAACCTGGAACTGCCGTATAACCTGACGATTGCCGATTTTGGGGCGAGCGTGCCCGAGTTGCTGCCGGATGAACTGGAACGCGTCCAGCCCTACATTGAAGAGGGGTTTTTAGATGTTGAGCCAGACCGTCTGGTGGTAACGACGCTTGGGCGATTTTTCATTCGGAATGTCTGTATGGAATTTGACGCCTATCTGGGGCAACAGACTGATCGTCCGCTCTTCTCCAAGACCATCTAAAGCGTGCGGTCGTGCCTACGGTTTCGCTCCTGCCCAGCAAGCGCTCCGTGCGTGTGGAGCAAAAGGACACGGGCGTGTGTCCGCTCCGTGCGTGTGGGATAGGTTACGCGCCTACGGTTCCCTCCTCTTTTGCGGTGGAAAGGGAACGCGGCTGCAAGCGGACCGCACGCGAGGCGCGAACATCGTAGGTGCGACTTGCAACGCCGCACGCAAAGCGGCAGCTCCACGCTACCCCTACGATTCACACCTCCTCGGCAGTCCGCTTGCGTTGGAAAGTTAGCGCGGCTACAAGCGTCGCTACGGTCACTAGCCCGCAAGCGTCGCTACGGTCACTAGCCCGCAAGCGTCGCCAACGATGCGATACTAAAGAGAAACAAGGCACAGAACCCTAAGATGGCCAGGAAAAAGCCAATCAGCGGAAAGAGAAAGACTGCCAGAGCCGCCCGTCCGGTATCGATACGGTGAACCACACTGGTAGCCAGGATAAAGATAAATAATCCCCAGACCCAGGCAATCGCGCCGATTAACCCACTCAGACTTTCGATAAAACCAAAGGCATTGGCCAATGCATCGAGCAGATGGGGCGCTACCGATAATGCGCCAACGCCGATCATCTGCTGGATGTTGCCCTGTCCGCCAAACCAGCCAGCCGCAATATGCGTAAAGACAACGGCAGTGAGCAGCGCCGCAAGATAGGCCAGCGGCGTGGAGACGAGCGCCCCCAGGGCATAGGCCAATGCACCGACTGGTCGAGGCAAGAAACCGGGCAGCGTACTGAGATCACGCACCATGGCAATGTAGGGGTCAAGATTCTGACGTCCAATAGTGACTATCTGGCGTGAAACAAGCAATGATTGCTGCTGCTGCTGGGTGGTATCTTCGTCAACGGCTTCTTGCTCAATCTGTTGCTCAAAATCATCCAGAAACGATTCGAGCACGCCACGTTGCTGTTCGATGGTTTGATTGATATTGAGCGCAGCCACCAGGATATGGATGCCATCAACCGCACCGACAATGATACCAACCAGCAAGACAATCATCATGCCGCGTCGCACCACCTGCGGCGACCCACGCAGTTGCTCAAAAACACGTTCGCGCAGAAGCAGGGCGCCATTGAATGTTTCCATCATAGCTGACTATCCTGTCGTATGGCTGATTGTTTCAGGTTATGCAGCATTTCCAAGACTATCCATAAAAGCTATGAAACTGAAACTGAGCACACAGGCAAAGAGAACAAAAACGACCAGCGGTACCAGGACGATAGCCCAGAATGCACGGGATGGTGAAAGCTCGTGTGCTTCGCGAATGGCAATATAGCTCGCAATCAGTCCTAAGAGCAGTGTACCAGCGACCTGGGCAAAAGGGACAATTTGGACCAGGTTCAGCAAATTGGCACTCCAGGCTAGTGCGAAACAGCCCAGAGTCTGACCGAAGCCTCCCTGGCCGCCGAACATACACGCTATGGCATGTGCTAGACTCCCATAGACCAGCCAGCCCAACAGGTAAAACATAGGCAGAACAAACACACTGGCAAAACCAGTCAGAATATCCGGGTCGCCATTGGTAAGTTGAATGACGATAGGGGTGATGACCTGAAAATACTCATCAAAGGCAGCTGGAAAGTCGGGTTCTGCTTCACTCAAGTTCTGGTACCAGGGCATGCCTGTGAGATGTTGATAGACGGTCTGTTCAATCGCTTCACGGCTGGGTGTCACCAAGGCTTCTATGGTCGTACCGATGAGGGTTGCCAAGCCGACAGCAATGCCGATCAGTGCCACCAGCATTGCTCCCCGTTGCAAGCTATCAGCAGCATCACGTTGTTGTCGATACGTCTCAGTCTCTAAAAAGAGACCACCTATGGCAAGTTGTAGATAGTCCAACAACCACCGCATCGTTTCCCTCGTTCATCTTGCTTGTTTGCCTCCCCAGAGCTTATTGTACCATACCTCATCCTGGGTGTTGAAGCAATGTTGCCCGGAGAGCTATCCTCCTTTATATGTCATATTCTGTCGTATGAACAACGATTGAAACAGTCTTGCTTTTTATGCGCGTTCAGCTGTACGCTAGATGACAGCTATGTTAGAAAAGTATCAGATTTTTTGTGAGCATTGACCCCGTAACACGCTTATCATAAAAGCGATAGATCGCATCACAATGAGCAGCTTTTCCAGGCATGATCAGGATAATGCATAAATATGAACAAAAAAAGGACTAGACAATCGGATAATTTGTGATACAATGTCACACTTGTAGAGCACTCGCCTTGATAGCGAAACGAGCCAGGAATGCTCGAAAGAATGATGTCATTCAACCTGACATTTGTTGCACGTCTATGTCTACTGGCACACTGAGTTCTGTCATAAGACTTGGTCGATAGCAACTATTGCATGCTCTTCAGAGCTTGTGAGGTATGGTACTAGGATACAAAAAGTAGTCTGGCCCGACTACACACGTGTCCCTGCCTCAGCGGTACAGGTATGGTCTGGAAAGAGGCGCAATCAGCGCTGCCCCAGCACCTGACCAAGCTGTGAATATGCAATGCATGTTGTCCCCGTTTCAGGGTTGGATGGCAATGAAAAAGGAGTACAACATGAAACCACGTAAGTTTATGTATGGGCTGATTATTATGATTCTGTGTGTACTGGCCACTGCTCAGGTTCAGGCACAGGCACCCGAACCAGTGGCGGAACAGGCAGGATTTGCGCCAACGTATGAAATCTTTGCGACTCGTCTGGGTCTAGTTGGTCTCACTACCGCCAATGGTCATGTCGTTCAACCACGCGACTATTTTGTCGCACTTCCTTCGCGAACAGCGCTTTCACCTTATGGCTCCCATGAAAAATCGGTGCGGATTACCTATAAGGACCGCAGCATTGTGGTGCCCGTATGGGATGTTGGCCCATGGAATATCAAAGATGATTACTGGTCGCCCAATCGCCACTATGCCGATATTCCAGTGGGCATGCCGATGACCCAGGCAGCTTACTTTGATGGCTACAACGGCGGCAGGGATGAGTATGGTCGTCACATTGTATTGCCTTCCGGTATGGATATTGCCGATGGGGCTTTTTGGGATGGCCTGGGAATGCCTGATAATGACTGGGTAAAGGTCTCCTTCCTGTGGCTTGGTGCTGACCCAGGACCGAATGCACCAATAACTGGTGCAGAGCCGTTGCCATCCGATGATTCATCGAGTCCACCAGAACGAACGGGATCACCATCACCGGATCCAATACCTGGTCCCGATCAAAACCCGCACCAGTGATGTAAACATCAACTAAGGATGGTTGTGGTTTGGTTGAACCGGCTACCAATCCATTCGTGATACCATGACGGCTGATGCCGCAACGTCTGATATATCATGTTCAAGGAGTCTTGTGCTCCTGAATGGAAACGCAAACAGCAGCAACCCGATCAGCAATCTGGTCGGGTTGCTGCTGTTGTTTGTACGGGCAAATGTATCGGGCCTGCATTGAACTTTTAACCAGCGCAAAACGTCTAGCATACGTTAAACCATATTTTGAACCGGTTACGTTTAGCAAGTGAGAACCTTGTTTCACTGTATGCTTATGTTATCTCCGCGGTAGAAAACCACCGAATCATCTGAATCATCGCACCCTGTTGTTCGGTGCTCCAGAGGTATATGTCATGAAACCACGTCTGTTACTCAAAACACTGATTGTTATGCTTGTATGCGTATTAATGATTGCTCAGGTGCAGGCGCAGCACCAACCCACTCAAGACCAATCGACCGGATTTGCCCCAACCTACGAGATCTTCTGCACCCGTCTGGGTTTAGTGGGTCTGACCACGGCCAATGGTCATGTGGTTCAACCCCGCGACCGCTTTGTTGCCCTTCCTTCGCCCAGTGTTTTATCCCCCCAGGATTCATACGAACATACGGTGCGTATTACCTATAATGGACGTAGTGTGGTACTGCCTGTATGGGATGTTGGCCCGTGGAATATTAAGGATGACTACTGGTCACCCAATCGGTATTACGCCGATATCCCAGTGGGTATGCCGATGACCCAGGCAGCGTATTTTGATGGTTACAATGGTGGGCTAGATGAGTTTGGTCGCCGCATTGTGCTGCCATCGGGCATGGATATTGCTGATGGTGCGTTCTGGGATGATCTGGGCATGACGAACAATGATTGGGTCAAGGTCTCGTTTCTCTGGATGGGCGATGACCCCGGACCGGGCGCAGCAGTCGATGTGCAAACACCACCGCCTGACCAGGAAAATACATCTCCTGCACCAGATGAAACGCAATCGCCATCCACCGATCCGGCGCCAGTCGAAGCCGAACCAACGAGCACACCAACACCAAACAGAGGTCCCCTGGGCGCGACCATCGAGCAGATACAGCACGAAGATAATGGGTACCGTGTGTGGTGGCAGGCCATCAACAGTAACCAGAATAATACTGCCTATGATGTGCAAGTATGTCAGATGCCAGGCTGCACCTACTGGCGCAACTGGCAGGTTGAGACGACGCGAACGAATGCATGGTTTGGGCCGCACGAAGAGCGTGATTTCGGTTTCCGAGTACGTGCGTATGATGAATCGGGTAATAAATCACCCTGGTCTTCGACCAATGGCCCGGATATGGATACAACCCAGGCGTTACCTGAGCTAGAATCGCCATAGAGTGACTCGTTCGATGGTCTATTGCCAGTGCAAACACGTGCAAAACCATGTATACTGAGAGTGAAACAATGAACGAGAGATGGAGACCTGTGTATGATACCCCCTACCCCCCGACCAGTTGTTCAGCAGACCGAAGTCTACCCAGAAAGCGATGGGCAACCGATGGCCAATAATACCGAACACTTCAGCTGGATTGTGCTGATTAAGGAGAATCTGGAGGCCTGGTTTCAAGATCGCACGGATGTCTTTGTCGCTGGGGATTTGTTCTGGTATCCGGTTGAAGGACACGCTGAGATTCGCCGTGCGCCGGATACGATGGTCGTGTTTGGCCGACCCAAAGGCCCGCGCAGTTCGTATTGTCAATGGGACGAAGAGGGCATTGGGCCGCAGGTGGTCTTTGAGATCCATTCACCGGGGAACAAGTTAGCAGACCTCTTTGAGAAGTTTGTGTTTTATGACCAGTATGGGGTCGAAGAGTATTATCTGTATGACCCCGATAGCTCTGAATTGACCGTGTTCTTGCGGCAAGACGACAAGCTGCGCCTGCAGCGGTGTGACGATAGCTGGACCAGTCCGCTTCTGGGTATGCGCTTTGACCTGGGTGCGGATGGGTTGCGCCTCTGGTATCCTGATGGGCAACCCTTTGTGAGTTTCTCAGAGTCGGAACGGCAACGGCGAAAGGCCGAACAGCGAGCAGAGCGACTAGCGACGCGATTGCGTGAGCTTGGCATCGACCCGGATGCTGAGATGTGATGTCGCTCCCTGGGGAATAGGTAAAATACGATAAGAACATTTGTTTTACATGGTATGACACTGATCCGGTCAACAATCAGCGGGTTGATTCATACGCTCACGCATATTCCATGGTGTATGGGTATGCTATCACTCCCATTTTCCAAAAATCCCACAGATTTCCACAGATTCCCACACGTCTCCACCATGTATCCGGTCCTTTTTGATCAAACCTGTCAGGCTTATGGTATAGCACAGAGCATGATTATACGGATGAATGGGTAGCATGTCTTGTTTATCAAACACATGTTCTTCTCAATACGGTGTTTTTCTTCAGAAATAGGTACATATGTTTTCTTTGTATCGCCCTTTTGTTGCTGGTTTCCATGCTCATGGCATCCATGACACTTGACGATTTATCATCAGGGTGCTATGCTTGGCTGCTGAAACGGGTGCGTGCAGAATCACGGTACCCGAAACCATGCTGGAAAGGAGACTGAACTGTATGCGCATTCTGATTACCGGTGGTGCTGGCTTTTTAGGGTTACATCTGGCCGGTCAGCTTGCCCGCCAGGGGCATCAACTGGTCCTGCTCGATATACAAGATTTTGTGGAAGATGAGTACCCCGAAGGTGTTCGTTGTTACCGGGGTGATGTGCGCGATGTCCGACTGCTCTATCAGTTGATGGAAGGAGTGGACGCGATTGTGCATGCAGCGGCGGCGCTGCCACTCTGGAAAGCCGAAGAGATTTTGTCGGTGAATATTGATGGTACGCGTATGGTGATGGAAGCAGCGCGACAGCGAGGGGTTGCTCGTGTTGTTTTTATCTCTTCAACCGCGGTCTACGGTGTTCCCGAAAAGCATCCTATCGAAGAGACCGATCCACTGGTGGGCGTTGGCCCATATGGCATCAGTAAAATCACCGCTGAGCGAATCTGTGAGCGTTACCGTGAGATGGGACAACAGGTGACGATTATTCGGCCGAAAACGTTTGTGGGGACTGCACGGCTGGGTGTGTTTCAAATTTTGTTCGATTGGGTGCGCCATGGCAAACGCATTCCGATTATTGGGTCGGGGCGCAATCGCTATCAACTGCTTGAGGTACAAGACCTGGTAAGCGCGGTAGCACTGGCATTGACTGAACCAACTGAAGCGGCCAATGATACGTTTAATGTTGGCGCAACCCATTTTCAGACAGTGCGTGAAGACGTGCAGGCATTGTGTGATTTTGCTGGCAGTGGTGCTCGCGTGTTGTCTACACCAGCTGGACCGATTAAGGCGGCCTTACGACTGTTTGAAGCGATGAAGGTTTCACCACTTTATCCCTGGGTGTATGCAACCGCCGACAAAGACTCGTTCGTCTCCGTCGAGAAGATCCAACATGCGCTGGGCTGGCAACCACAGTTTAGTAATGCCGAGGCGTTAATCCATTCGTATCGCTGGTACCTTGATCATTACCAGGAAATTGAGGGTGTCAGTGGCGTGACCCACCGGGTGGCCTGGGATCAGGGTATTCTTGGGGTGTTTCGCCGGGTGCTCTGATGGTACAGGTGACCCTAGCTGAATTGACCGATTGGCCTGCAATCTGGCCAATCTTTCACGCGGTGGTGGCCGAGGGCAACACGTATGCCTTTGCTCCGGATATAGCTGAAGCAGATGCTTTGCTCATCTGGATGACACCACCGGCACGGTGTTATATTGCCCGTGTAGAAGAGCAGATTGTTGGTACATGTATCATCAAACCGAATCAGCCTGGCCTGGGCGACCATGTAGCAAATGCAGCGTTTATGGTCGTCCAAGATCAATCCGGCCAGGGGATTGGCAGAGCGCTCGGTCATTTTGCGCTGGATGAATCACGACGGTTGGGTTTTGTGGCAATAAAGGTTCATTATGTGGTCAGCACCAACCATCGTGCGATCAAGCTCTGGCAATCACTTGGCTTTGCAATTGTTGGACAAGTGCCGCAGGCATTTCGACATCAGCAGCATGGTCTGGTTGATGTCTATGTGATGCATCGGTTTCTTTAGCGCCTTATGAGTCATTCCGCTGCTCTAAAAAACGCGCTGCCAGCCGGGGAAGTTGACGAAGTGCGCCAGTATGAACTCTGGTGGACGGCAGGGACTCAAGGAAGCGCTGGCCATACTGCTTGGTGATCAGACGCTTGTCAAGCACCACCACAATTCCTCGATCTTCTTTGCTGCGAATCAATCGACCAAACCCCTGCTTGAAACGGAGAATACTCAACGGAATAGCATACTCCTGAAAAGGGTCGGTCAGTTGTTCACTGCGTGCGGCAAAGACGGGATCGGTAGGAACGTTGAAGGGAAGTTTGGTAATGACCAGCACCGAAAGTGCATCACCAGTAACATCAATCCCCTCCCAAAAGCTGCTGGTGCCCAACAGGACGGTGCGCGGGTTGGCCTTAAATCGCTCCAGCAGGACCCGCCGTGAGCCATCGATACTCTGCCCCAGCACCATAATCTCGCGTTCTTCGAGCGCCTCTTGAATACCACTATACGTCTGGCGCAACGCGCTGGTTGCCGTAAAGAGTGCCAGCGTTCGGCCCCCGGTGGCAGAGCAGAGTTGTATCAGGGCATCTTCGACCATCTGTGCATAGCCCTTCTGGTTGGGTTCGGGAATATCGTTGGGAATGTACAGCATTGCCTGCTGTTCATAGTCGAAGGGGGACTCTAACTGGAGCTCAGTTGCTTCCTCAAAGCCCAGACGCTCTTTAACAAAAGTAAACGAATCACTAATGGACAGGGTTGCTGATGTCAGAACGCTGGTACTCTTTTGCCCAAACAACTGTGATTGCAGCAGTTCACCAACCTCCAGTGGAGACGAATTGAGCGTGATGGTGCCACGCACGTGATCATAGGTAATCCAGAAGATACCTTCGTCGTTGCCAAAAATGATATGCCCGACTTGAACCCGTACATCCGTGGCATATCGTTTCAGCCACTGGATACGCAGCAACAGGCTATCGTAGTCGAGTAAGTCATCGCGTTTGATGTCTTCGACCAAGAGCGTCTCAAGCTGGTTTAAGCCATCACCAACCTGTGAGAGAATCAGGTTCAGGTTCTCCCAGACCTGCTCAATGTTAGCCCAAGCTGGTTTACGCCGAATGCCTGGTGTCACGCGCAATCGTTCATCATAGACGCGGTCAGTTGAGCGCTGAGCAGTCTGTTCACTGTTCTCTCGGACACCCATCGCTTGAAACGCCTGAAAGCAGTCACGGGTGGCAGTGCGAGCGCGTTCAATCGACGGAAAGAGGGCTTTGCGCGTCTGCTCCATCCGTGCCATGAGATGGGCGGCGATCACGCCTTGCTGGAACGATGTGGGCAGTTCGGTGAGCAGACCCGCGAGCGTCGGGCCATCTTCTTGATAGAGACTATCGAGAAAGGTCAACAGTCCTGCTTGATCCACACTGAAGCTGAGTTGCCGGGTGGCAACTTCTTCCAGGTTGTGCGCTTCATCTACGACCAGATGATCGTAGTCGGGTAACACCTGGGATGGGGTCGCCAGATCGGCCAGGAGCAAGGCATGGTTCACGACGATCAGATGAGACTGTTCGGCTCGGCGGCGAGCACGAAAGAAAAAGCAGTCGTGGAAGTCGGGACAGCGATGAGCCGTACAGGTATCGGGCGTGACGTTCACCCGACTCCAGATGCGCTGTTCTGTATCAACCAGCATCAGTTCATCACGGTCACCGGTGCGGGTATCGGGTAACCAGATCATCACTTTGAGCAGACCACGAGCATCTTCGGGAGATAATGCCTGATCGGGACGAATCTGTTTATAACGGCGCAAACAAAGGTAATTGCTCCGTCCTTTCAGCAAAGCAGCCGTAAACGTGTCCGCAGGCGATTCGGTCGCCTGGGCCTCTGGTCCTGCCTGACCCATGATACGTTGCACATCAGGAATATCCTTGTGGAACAGCTGATCTTGCAGATTGATGGTATTGGTGGAGATGACCACGCGTTCGCCGCGTTGCACGGCAAACAGGGCTGATGGTACCAGATAGGCCATACTCTTGCCCGTGCCGGTACCAGCTTCCACAATCAGGGGCTGACCCGTATTAAAGGCTTGAGCAACGGAACGGGCCATAGCTACCTGCGCCGGTCGCTGTTCGTAGATGGGCATCGCTTGACTGAGCACACCGCCGGGAGCGAAAACGGTCTCGACATCTGTCAGGTTGATCGGTTCCATGTTGCCAGTTGGTTTTATCAAACCATTTTTCTGGTAGCTTTCAGTCGTATCAGAAGATACATCCAGACCTTGCCAGAGCGGAGTATCTGCCAGTGTGTTTGCGCTTGCGGTTTCCGTGGTAGCGATCGGGCCATCCTGAAAGATATGGCGAGCACGGTCGCGAGCGATCTCATCGAACAAATCAGCTACTGGCCACATGGCAATCGACATCAACTGGTTCATATGCATCAGTTGCGCTGGCTCAAATGCCCGTATTTTTTGGGAGAGAGCAAAAACACCTGACGGGTCACATGCGCATCGTTCAGCGCACGGTGATCCGCAGGGTGGGCAATGCCGAGATGTTCGGCTACAGCAGCCAGGGTATACTTTTTTAACCCCGGCAAGAGCAGGGTAGACAGATCAAACGTGTCGTAGGCTGGCTGGGTAAAGGCCATACCCTGGGCCTGAAGCATCGCCAGATCCGAATTGATGGAATGCCCGACCAATGGGTAGTTTTTGATGAACTTCACCAGTTCGGGAGCAACGGTATTAAACCGTGGTGCATTGACCAGTTCAGATGGGGTGATGCCAGTGAGACGGGTAATCTTCAAGGGCAGACTCTGACGTGGCTGCACAAACTGTTGAAACGTCTCCAGAATAGTATCATCGCGGAATTTGACCGCGCCTATTTCAATAATCTCATCCTGACCTGGTTCGGGGCCGGTCATTTCCAGGTCAATTGCAACATAGATCTGTTCCATAAAGGTTCTTCTCTCTCCTGGGGCAATGCTGAAAGAGTAGCTCTTTAGAGACTACCTTGCAGCACCACCGATTCAGCCTGTTGTAACACGATATCTTCACCTGCTTCGGCCAGAACGACCTCTTCGGTCGTAGGAATGCGTATGTCGGGGACGACCCCGACGCCTTCCAGAAAGATAGAACCATCGGGCAAGGTGCTACGACCGGTTGGCACTTGCAAAGAGATGTCTTCTGGGAGACGGTATTGCCCGCGTGCTACTTCGGCGTAGACGCCACCAGTAGGAGTCAGACCAACCACCTGCATCTCGGGTACCTGGCTAAACCCATAGGATTCTTCTTCACAGGCACTATAACACGATTGGCCTACCAGCAACACCATCGAGTTGAAGCGGTATTGATTCTCATTGGGCCAGACACGTTCGCGCGGACCTTCGGGTTCAAACTGACCAGTCTGATCGCTGTAGTATTCGCGTTGTCCACTGAGGATGGTTTCATCGGTGAGAAACCCCGCCAGACCGAGGGGTGCCCCACCGCTGTTATAACGCATATCAATAATGATACCCGGGACACTATTATCTTCAAAGGTTTTTAAGGCACGCTCAAACAGACGAATAATCAGGTTGAGATCATCATAGTTTGAGTTAATGCGAACGTATCCCACACCTGAGTCAAGCAATCGGAACTCAACAGGCAGAGCATTTGGATCAGCGTTACTCAACGGGTCGGTGACAAAGAGGCTATCGATTTCTTGTTCAGCGGTGAGGGTCACTGTTTCGGGAGAGTCGCCTGGATGAACGAAGGTGATTTCGGCGGTGTTGCCTGGTGCGGTACGGGTCAGGAAACGCACCTGCTCATACCGTTTACCAAAGTCGGTGGAGAATGGCCCAATGGGTGGCTGTACGGCGTCAATGGCCTCGCTTACCGGCATACCGTTAAAGGCAGTCACTTCAGCGCCAACTTCCATACCAGCGGTTTCGGCAGGCGTATCAGGACCAACGTACACGACCAGGACACGTCCGTCATCAAGTTCGCGCAGTGCCAGACCATACCCCCCAATCGCTCGCTCTACCAGGTAATCGGTACTCAGGCTACCGCCATTCAAGCCGACATGACCATCACGGAAACCATCCGTAAAATCAACCAGCGCTGCATAAAAGAGGTTGGCATCGTTCTGGTCTTCTGCTTCAGCCACACGAGGTGCGAGCGTATCATACAGGCCATCCCAATCTGGTTCTTTGCCCTCGATGCCATTAAAGGCATACTCACGACGCACTTGCTCGAACATCTGATCAAAGGCTTCGGTATAGGAGAGATCGGCAAAATTTTTAATGGCGACGTCTTCTGGCTCATATAGAGTCAGGGAGGCTTCTGAGTCGCGGATTATCGTAAATGGATCAGTGTCCAGATCAATCACTGAGTACCCCGCAGGCAATGTCTGGAGCGGATCATCGTCGGTAAAAAGCAGTTCATCGGGCCCATAGCTGCTGGGAAATGACTGCATGGCATCGGGTGCCCAGACAACCAGTTTGCCGCCAATAATTTCATCATCATTTTCCGTGTCAGCCCGAATTGATGCGAGATATGCGGGCCACCCCTGACTACGATCATCGCCTTCGGAGTAGGGTCCACCGGTGAGATTAGGCCAATAACTTATGGCAAAGACCTGAACACCAGCTGCTGCTGGATTGGCAGGATCGAGGTTGACCATGGTGCCGGTCGGCTGGGCCGGCAATTGCAGCCAGAATGAGCCGCTCATCGCTTCGGGGTTGATATCGAGAAAACCCAGGGTCTGTGATTCAAGCGGGATATCCCATTCTTGATCACGCTCAACAAAGCCATTCATATCAACCAGCGCAACCGCATGTTCGACATAATAATCGGTGATAATGCTATTGGTATATTCAAACTCGCCGGTAATCAACACCGGTTGATCGGTGGCTGCTACCAGCGTAGTCGTAATGTTAGTAGGTTCATCTGTATTGGTTGGATCGTCTGGCGTGCTCAGGCTATCAGGCGATTCGCTAACTAGCTCGGTGGCCTGGTGGCCTGGTATTGGGTTTGCGTTACAACTCACCAAGATGATACAGGCGGTGATTGCGAGCAGCACCATGAGATGGTTGTGAAACATTCGATAACTCCTTCATGCATATCATATGTTGCTGTAAGATATCTGGTTCATCTTTTTCGTTCATGTATCATAACATATACTGGGATGGCTCGAACGACCAGCGGGTTGCGAATGAACGGTTCTGGCTTCAATGCTATATAGAGGCAACGTTCATGGATTGAGGGGATGATTATGCGTCATAATAGGGTATCATTGATTCTATCATAGGACGCTTTTTTGGTCATTCAGGTATGATCAATATTGTTCACTTGTGGTACAATATAATCGTTATATCTTGCGCAGACAGGAGCATTTTTACAAACTTTTAACCTTGATCGGTGGTACAGATGGTTTTGTCGTATTCCCTTTCACCATCATTTTTGAGGCATTGTTGCCTTTTCTCATATCAGATTCCGACACAGTGTGGTGCTTACCTTTCCATGATTATGCGTATTCCGGTCGTACTATTGAGATCAATACATCATGTTGGTTTATCGTGGAAGACAAACTCAGACGGTTGATGTTATCTACGCTATGCTTGATCAACATAATGTTATCAGAGTCTCGTTTTACCGGAGTGAACAAATAGACAACAATGTGAGACATACATGATAGACGTTTTTTACTGCTGGTATGGTTCCATTGATGTACCAAACGTCCATAACGTACAGGAGTCAGTTTATGCCTCAAGATAGCCATAATCAATCTCAAAATGAACTGGACCCACAAGCCAATCTCAATGCTGTGATCGATATGGATCTGGTGACCCAGATACTGGCGGCCAGACTCATTGGGAATGGTGGACAGGCGGTCTTTGTTCTTGATGCCGATGGGGTTGTCCAGGATGCAAACCAGCAAGCATGCCTGCTTATTCAAATTGAACATCATCATCTGCTGGGTATACCGGCCACAGAACTGTTTGATCGGGCCAATCGCAACACGTTTACCCAGTTGTTTCAATCTGCACGGACACAACCTGGTGCATTGAAAGTCAATAATCTGAGTCTGCAGAGTGCCAATGGTGAACGGATTCCATCACGGTGCGCGTTGCTCTCGCTGACAAATTCAACCTTGCCGCTGCTGGTGCTGCCAGAAGCCCTGCAGACAGCTGTTGGTGACAGTACCAACGCTGCTACCGTGATGCAAGAAGAGTTGACCGATAGCTATCGCAGCCTGATGCGCTTGAGTCAACAACTTTCACAGGAACGGATGAACCTTGCAGTACTCTATCAAATCGCTCATCGTTTGAACCAGAGTCTCGATCTAGAGCAGGTGCTGCACGATGCGCTCCATGAAATGATTGAGCTTTTTAAAGCACAACATGCCTTTCTGGTGGTGCTTGATGAGCATGGGGTACCTATCCGTTCATTAAGTAGTCATGAGATGATGCAGCCTAGTTTGGCTGAGATTGACATTGCGTTGCGCCAGGGTTTACAGGCGCAGGCGCTCAAGCAGCGCCGTGCCTTGTTTGTGCAGGATAGCCAGCAAGAAGCTGCGCTCCATCAGCAATTATTGCCGGGCCGATCACTGCTCGTCATTCCCTTACTTTCCAGTCGAGGTGTCTCAGGTGTTTTGACCCTAGCTCACGCCCAACCTGGTGTCTTTCACAAACGGCAAGAGATGATCATTTCGGCAGCAGCGGAGACGGTAGCGCTCTCGCTCCAGAATGCGCGACTCTACACGCAACTGCGCGAATCAGAAGAGTCTCGTGAACGGATTATGAGTATGCTGGCGCATGATATTCTTGGCCCATTGATGGCCGCATCAGCCAGCCTCGATGTCATATCCCAGATTACGGCCCCCCTCAGCCTCGATCCTGCCAACGCCAAAATGTTGAGCGAAGCAACCGCATCGGGCAAGCAAGGGATTAAAAACGTTGATGTTTTGATTCATGATTTGCTCGATTTTCGACGGCTTCGTGCTGGTCGTTATACCATGACCTTTACACCAGTTGTTGTTGCTGACCTCTTTCAAACCATTGTTAACCTCTTCCAATCGCTGACCCAACAAAGACAACAGGCATTAGAATCTACGGTAACACCGCCTGATCTCACAATCAATGGTGATGTACGGTTGCTGCAACGGCTGTTATCCAACCTGGTGGTTAATGCAGTGCGTTTTACCCCACAGGGTGGAACTATCGCGCTCAAGGCGATGACGATTTCCGACACTGGTAATGTCTTGCTGGCGGTTGAAGACACTGGTCCGGGCGTTGCAGTAGAGGATCGTGAGCGGATCTTTGGTATTTTTGTCCAGGGCAAAGGCGAGTCATCACACCGAGGCACGGGCCTGGGTTTAGCGCTCTGTCGTGAAGTAACGATGGCGCACCAAGGGCGTATCTGGGTGGAAGATCGATCCGGGGGCGGGAGTCGTTTTTGTGTATTGATGTCGGCTTCACTACCACTATCATCTGATACGGACTAATCCCTGTGGAAGGAAAGAGCTTGTTTGATGCGCTATGATGTGGTGTATCAGACCGCTGGTGGTTTGCTCTGCTAAGCAATCACCAGCGGTTGTTTCATGTGAGCATCTTGCTCCACTATGAGCCAGCCAGCATTCACCGGGTTCCCTTTCGGTGAATGGATGTTATGTTGTTTTCCAAGTCGCCTGCTCCAGAAACCATGCCGGCCTGCCCAGTCTTTATGGTATACTGGTTCACGTTATGCTGCCGCGTACAGAGCAACAACCTCCGGACAAAACACAATGGAAACGTGTAGCACCCAGAAAGCAAGAATAGAAGGTTTGTGATCATGGACGTTCTAACCCTTGTACTGTTTGTTATTGGTATTGTCTTGCTCATTGTTGGCGCTGAACTCCTTGTTCGGGGCGCATCCAATCTGGCTCTGGCTATTGGTATCTCACCGCTGGTGGTTGGCTTGACCGTGGTGTCGTTTGGTACCAGTGCACCTGAACTAGCTGTCTCAATACAGGGTGCATTTGCGGGTCAAAAAGAAGTGGATGTTGCTCTCGGCAATGTCATTGGGAGCAATATCATGAACATCTTGTTTGTGCTTGGTCTCAGTGCGCTCATTGCACCGCTCGCGATCTCGATGCAACTGATCCGGATGGATGTTCCATTGATGATCGGTATTTCTTTTATTATGTGGCTCATGGCACTGAATGGACGTGTTGATCGCATCGATGGGTTCATTCTAGCTGTGGGTATTGTGGGATACGTTGCCTGGACGATCTATAAGAGTCGACAGGAACAACAAGATTCACAAACAGCTGATTCGACCGAAGAAGAGCAGAACGCCAGAGCAAACAAAGGATTCGTCACTATTGTTCAGAATGTCATTTTTGTCGTCATAGGGCTAGTCTTCCTGGTTACCGGAGCCAACTGGTTGCTCAATGGGGCGGTAACGATTGCCGAATACCTGGGCATCAGTTCACTGATTATTGGTCTGACCATTGTTGCAGTGGGAACATCCTTGCCCGAAGTCGCTACCTCGGTTATTGGTGTTCTCCGGGGTGAACGCGATATTGTCGTTGGCAATGTCATCGGCAGCAATATTTTTAATATTCTGGCAGTGCTGGGGTTTGCCAGTTTACTTGCACCGAATGGCATTACCGTTCCAGAAAATGCGTTGCGATTTGATATACCGATAATGGTTGCGGTCGCCCTGGTTTGCTTTCCGGTCTTCTTTACCGGGTACATGATGCGGCGGTGGGAGGGGTTTCTCTTTATCTGTTATTATATGCTTTATACCACGTTTCTTGTCCTTCAGGCAATAAAAAGTCCTATGCTTGAGCCTTTTAGCTCCGTTATGATCTATCTGGTTCTTCCATTGACCGTCATATTACTCGTTGCCTTAACGCTGTCTCAAGTATACAAACTTCGTCGTAACCGTGCTCAGCGCAACGTTTAAAATCTTTGACCAGACTGCTCTCTTCCTCTTTCATGGCACATATAGCCATTGCATCGCAATCCTGCCTGTGGTATGGTAATAGGAGAGAAGATAGTGTTTGAGCACAGAAACGGGAGAGAAATTGGCATCATTGCAGAAAGAACCACTTCGTTCAGCGTATGAAGTGATTGTCATTGGTTCTGGCATTGGTGGGCTTACGGCAGCAAGTCTGCTGGCCGCACGCGGGAAAGATGTGCTGGTGCTAGAGCAGCACTATCTGCCTGGTGGTTCAGCACAGACATTTCCCTATCGTCAGTATCGCTTTGATGTTGGGCCAAAGCTCTTTTTTGGGATGGATGGCTCACGCGGAAACATGCGTTATCATCAGCAGGTGTTCGATGAAATCGGTGAATATCCGGAACTGAGCTATTATGATACCTACTACAGCTTTCTCCATCCGCGTGGTGTGCTTCGCGTGACGGGTTCGGTTGAAGCATATATTGATCAACTGGTTGCTGCATTTCCCGACGATGAGCCAGGCATTCGGCAGTTTTATGCCGTTCTGGAAGAGCTGCATAGCCTCTTTATGGAATTTCCCAATTTTCCCCTCGACTCGACGAGTGGCGTGATGAGCACGGTGTTGCAAGCTCGACCGGATAAACTGGCACGGCTGATCTACTGGTCCTTTGTGCCCCTCGGAAAACTGTTTGATCGGCACATTCGCAGTCGTGAGTTACGTGCTATTATTAACGCCGAGTTTGTTGCCTTTTGTTATTCGGATATTGATGATGCCCCGGCCGTGCTGGCAGCGCTCGTGCTGATAGAACGCCATAAAGGGGGCGGCGCCTTTACCAAAGGCGGCAGTGGCGAACTGGCACGACTTCTGGTTCGCGGTCTCCAGAAACATGGTGGTCGAATCCAATATCGCACCATGGTTCAGCGCATTATCATTCAAAATGGCCAGGCCAGAGGGGTTGAGTTAACAAACGGCGAAGTCATCTGGGCCGATTATATCATCTCGAATGCGGGAGTGGTCAATACGTTTGGCCGTACCGGTACCAATGTACCAGTATGGTAGATCGGTACTGGCTCAAACCGGCCACCCGTAAAAAGGTCGATACACTCAAACTCACCGATTCGTTTTTTACCATCTTTGCCGGTGTTGACGCCAATGTCTTCCCGCCTGATACCGATGCCCATGTTCTCTATATGGATCAATATTACCAGAGTGTTCGTGATTTGCGCCTGATCTGTTTTTGCAATTCATCCTTTAAAGATGCGAAATTAGCACCGCCAGGCAAACATGCCTTACAGATTGTTTATTTTGATCCATTAAGTAATGAATATGCCAGTTGGCGACGTGATGAATACTACGCAACCCGTAAACAAGCGATGTTTGATCGGGCCATGACGATGGCTGAAGAGGTCTTCCCAGGTATCATCGATTCATTGGATTATACCATCTGCGGAACACCACTGACTTATGCCGATTACCTGGCCAAGTGGGGTGGAGGTTGGGGCGCACAGATGACGATCGATCAGTTTGCTTTCAATCGATTTCAAAACAAGACAGATATTCGCCATCTCTTTCTTGTTGGGGCTGATACCCACCCTGGTATTGGCGTTGTCAGTGTCACGATGAGCGGAATCAACTGTGCATACCATATCGCGCCGCCTCGATAAGATGGTGTTACGCCTGACAGAAAAGAAATGAGGAATACCATGAATTTTTTGTTTCACGCACGCGATGCCCTGCTGGGTATGGTGACTGGTGAAGGCTTTGATACGGTGCTCAATGCAACTGACTATCGTGCTGACGAGAATCAGGTGAACCAGGTTGCTGTGGATATCCAACAGGCATTAACTACCTTCCGTACCGAATATATGGATGAATGGGGCGGCCACGTTGATTATGCTGGTCTTGGTCAAAGCGCAATCTATCAGTACTATCGCTCGACCATCACGCCACGTTTACAGCGTTTCAATCCCACCCTGCTGGCATCACGCCAAGAGCAACTGGCTTTCTGGATCAACCTGTATAATGCGCTGGTCATCGATTCGGTGATCACCCATGGTGTCCGTGAAAGTGTTACCGAAGGGTTCTCAGGTGTCCTGGGGTTTTTCCGGCGAGCTGCTTACATTGTTGGTGGTCAGCGCTTAAGTTGTGAAGACATTGAACATGGTATTTTGCGCGAAAATCGCGGTAATCCGTATGTGCCGGGCAACCAGTTTCCCCAGGATGATCGTCGCCGATCATGGATAATGACGCCCATGGATGTCCGCATTCATTGGGCGCTGAACTGTGCCAGTCGCTCCTGTCCACCGATCCAGGTCTACGATCCCGCTTCCATTGAAACACAACTAGAAACAGCAATGCGTTCGTTTCTGGATAAGACTACCTCTATCGATACACAACAGGGCAGTGTCCATCTATCGTCTATTCTCAACTGGTATGGGAGCGATTTTGGTGGTCATAAAGGGGTTCTGTCACTGCTTATGCAACACTTGCCCGATGATGAACGACGCCGCTGGATTGTGGGACAACCATCAGTCGATCTTGTTTTTACGCGCTATGATTGGAGCCTGCCCCAGCTGTAGCGCATGTTCAAGGCCGGACATCTGGCGGCGTGCGTTTGCCATCGAGCAATTTCTCTGTCGGGGTCATCAATTTATGCACCATTGTTCATAGGGTTGTGATCGCGAGCCAAGTAGTAGGTCATGCTATGCAATACCGCGACCGGGTCGATATAACGCACCCAGACCCCCTCTGGAGCACGAACCGTAATGGGAGCATAATTTAAGATGGCATGCACACCGGCGGCAACCAGCAAGTCTGTCACACCCTGTGCATAAATTGCTGGTACTGCCACAATCGCCATTTTAATATGATGGACTGGTACCACCGTTGCGATCTGTTCGCTGCTCAAAATCGTCAGGCCCGCAAATTCCTGACCACGCTTTGCTGGGTCGCTATCGAAGAGTGCCACAATCCGAATACCTTTGCTGCGAAACCCTTCATAACGCGCGATTGCTTGCCCCAGATGACCAACACCGACTAGTGCCACGGGCCAATCATGATGCAGACCAAGGATCCGTTCAATATGGTCCAGTAGCTTTTCAACATCATAGCCTATGCCCTGCTTGCCAAATTCACCAAAATACGAAAGGTCTTTGCGAATTTGCGCGGCGGTGACATTGATACGTTCACCCAATTCCTGGGATGAAACCGAATGAATGCCCTCTTGCAGGAGATAGCGCAAACTTCGTGCATAGAGTGGTAGCCGACGAATGACCACATCTGGTGGTTGTGTTTCAATACGTTCCAACGTTTCCTCCGCTTTCCCGATATCCATCGTGGTGTTCAGAACGATATCAGGACAGACTCTCTGTGCTTATGCTGTTTGTTTTGATCTTTTGTGTTGAGATCCAGGTGACAACACGAGTCGATGCTGTTTGACTCTCAAACAGAGACTGCGTCTTTTGAGCAGACACCTGGCATTATGCAAAAGTGTAGCACCCGAATAGGTCTGCTGTCAAGTGGCAGTATGTAACTATTCTGTAACTCTAAATGAATGGTGTGTTTCAGGAGGAGTCCTGATCGGGGTCAGTCGGCCGGCGCCGCAATCGCCTCGCCGCTGTTCTCCCGGGGTGGGAACCTGTTTGTTGCCCTGGATAATGGATTTCCGGCCGGTTAAGCCATGCATCACGTACCTGTTGCGCATGCAGAAAAAGGGTATTGAGATATGCCTCATCGCCCTGTTCAATATGATCACGGATATCGATCAGGATACCAATGGCATCATTGATCCAACGATTGAGCGACGGAGCGTTGGTGAGGCAGATATCACGATGCATTGCCACATCGCCCGAAGCCAAGCGTGAAATATCGCGGAAACCGCTGGCGGCCAGATTAGCCATTTCATTCCAGGCTGGGCTCTGGCTGGTTGCCTCGACCAGCACTGTAGAGAGTAAAAAGGGCAGATGCGAGATACCTGCAACAAACGCATCATGTTCGTGGGGATCAATGTAGTAGGGGGTACTGCCAAGAGCTCGTACCAGTGCTTCTACTGTATTGAGTGCCGTTTGCTGTGCATGATTGGACGGGGTGAGGCAATAGATAGCGCCTTGAAACAAATCGGCTTCGGCGGCTTCAGCCCCCGATTGCTCCTTTCCTGCCATCGGGTGACCACCGATAAAGCGGCTACTGTCTGGCAACAGCGTCTTCGCCCAATCGCACACACTGGTTTTGGTGCTCGATGTATCGGTGATAACACTCTCGACTGGCAAGATAGGAGCCAGTTGCGCAAAGAGTGTCTGTACCTGTCGTACTGGTGTTGCTACAATCACCAATTGGGCATCAGCAACCGCTTCCTCCAGGGTTCGTGCTTCACGATCAATAGCCTTTCGCGCACGAGCCATCTTCGTTGCCATCTGCTGATAATCATAGCCTGTAATATGCACTTTATGAAAGGGTGATGTCTGAACCTGTGGCTGTTTGAGTGCAAGTCCCATCGAGGTACCAATTAAGCCCAGACCAAGAATGCTCATCGTTATCATGACCGTTCGGTCCCTTCAGCCTTCACCCGTGAAAGAAACAAAAGTTCGGCAATAAAGATAATTAGTACGACTAAGAGGAGACTGATCCAATGAAATACGCCTAATCCTGCCAACACGGCAATGCATGCCAACAACAGACCGGCTTCATGGGCTTGCCGTCGCGCACGTCGTAGATCCAAACGGCGTGCCCGTTGCTGAAAGAGCTGTTGACTAGCAGCATAAATAAAAGGTAGCACAATGGCCGACGTACTCCAGAACAACGCTACAATGATCAACCCATAGACTGGAAGATCGGGCAATGAAAGCAGCCATTGGCTTGGTGGTGGTACAAAGGCCAGTATATACAGGAGCAATGCTGTTCCTCCAACTCCCTGTAACGTGATACCCGATAAACCCATACGCTGTTCTAATGGAACAAACGTGAGCAATCCAGCCGTCATGACCAGCACATAAAAGAGCAACCGTTGCGGCGCTAACGGGTCTGGTTCGGCACGCAGATCAACCAAGAACAACAACAGCAATGCACCTACCCAGCACAGACCCGCCGAAAACGCCAGCAGCAAGGGTGATCGTGATACTGGTGGACTATTGGTGACCGGCTGTGACCGGCTGGAAACAGGTACCACGACTTTCCGACTCGTCGCTGCTCGTTGTCGCTGTTTAGAGGACTGTTTTGTCTGTCCCGATGCTCGTGCTGGTGGCATAGCCATTTACTGTCGCTTCAGATAAACCACAAAGGCCCAATCTATTCAGCCGAAGTCTGATGGAGACGGGCAACACGCTGGCGTAAGAGGTGATCAGCCAGCACAAGCGCCAGCATTGCTTCGGCGATAGGTACCAAACGCGGCAGCACCGTTGGGTCGTGGCGTCCTTTTACGACAATGGTCGCTGGTTCGCCCTGACGATTGACCGTTTGCTGTGGTTGGGCAATCGACGCAGGCGGTTTGGCCGCCAACCGGACTACGATCTCTTCTCCTGTACTAATTCCGCCCAAAATTCCCCCATGATGATTGGTTGCGGTCGTAATACGTCCATCTTCACCTGGTAAAAAGGGATCGTTATGGATTGAACCAGTCATCTGAGCAGCATCAAAACCTTCACCGAGCTCAACCCCCTTAATTGCGGGAATACTAAACATTGCCTTGCCAATATCGGCCTGCAACTTATCAAAAACCGGTTCACCCAGACCTGGTGGCACCCCACGAGCCCGCACTTCGACAATACCGCCGAGTGAATCAAGATCACGCCGTACCTGGTCAACTCGTTCAATCATCCGAAGTGCTATCGTAGCATCTGGGCAACGCATAATATTCCGCTCAATTTCTGTTTCGTCAATGACCTGGGCCCGTAAATCGCCCATCGCCAACGTATAGGCAATAATACGAACACCTTCGGTAGCAAGCAACTGTTTGGCGATAGCACCACCTGCTACACGCCCAATTGTTTCACGCGCACTGCTACGACCACCACCGCGCCAATCACGAATACCATATTTCATATCCCAGGTATAATCGGCATGACCTGGCCGGTAGAGGTCTTTAATCGCCTCATAATGGGCCGGCTTTGCATCCATATTCATCACCAGCATACTAATCGGTGTGCCCGTCGTCTGCCCTTCAAAAACACCTGAGAGCAATTGTACAGCGTCTGCTTCCTGACGCGTTGAACTTACCCGACTCTGGCCTACCCGCCGACGATTGAGTTCATGTTGAATCATCTCAGTCGTTATCGGTAAACCAGCGGGACAACCATCAACCGTGCAGCCGACCGCCGGCCCATGTGATTCGCCCCAGGTCGTTAATCGAAAAAGGTGACCAAAACTGTTTCCCGGCATAATCTTATGATCCCTGTGCTTCTTTAGCGGCCTCTATCTTGACATCAAGCAAGGCCAGACTTTGCTGTACGCGAGGGTTATTGTTTGAAAGTGCGAGCGCTTTATTCATTGATTTTCGTGCATCATCAAAACGGCCCAGTTCGGCATACGCCAGTCCCACTGCATGATGATAGTTGGGGTCTTCCGGACTCTGAATCAATGCTGCTTCCCACTCTTTTGATGCCATATACCAGTATCCCTTTTTGCCTAGATGCGAGCCATTTCGGTAATGTACGGTATGATCGCGAAATGGTACGACTTCCTTCGTCGTTTTTTCAGAAAGCAAACGGCGTTTGGGACCGATATAGTCGCTGATACTAAAGATGGTTAAGAACAGCTGGATCAACGGTGGCACCAGTGACACAGGGTAATCGTGCCAATGGCCGATGTTACTCCCATGCGAGCGTCATCGAGTTGATCCGCTGGCATTGCACTAGCAAAGTCTGGTGATGATGTCACCAGCGAAAAAAACAACTCGACCAGAACAATCTGCAAAACAAATATGAGCAGTGCAAGCCCAAGGTTTAGCAGGAGCGACAACCAGTTCAGAATGTAGGCCCAGAGTTGCCGTTTGAGCAAACCCATCCCAATGATAATCGAGAAAATCGGTGTGATCAGACATGGTAACATGCTCGATATAACGTTCCCTATCGATGGCGTATCAGCAGTTGCTGCCATCTCTGGGGATATTTCAACTTGCGATAGAGTGTATGCAGCGAAGCCAATCACACCAAGCGTCATCAACAATGGTAAAACCCCGCCGATAATCCAGAGCACACCCAGAATCATCAGCATGGGTGAGCGCCCCGGTTCGGGCGGATAGCGTACACGGAGCTTTTTAAAACAATTCGGGCAGGTACGCTGTGCTTCGGTTACCAGTTGTCCACATGAAGGACATGCATGGGTCAGTAAGGCTTCATCGCTCTCATCTGGTGCATCTGTGGCTGCGGCAGGGCCGGCTGCTGCTGGCTGTTTCGCTGATTCCGATGCTGGTGCGAGTGCAACTGTCGGCCCCGTTGCGGCTGGCTGTTGCGCCGGTTCTGGCGTCGCGGGTGCAGCAGGCTGTGGCGTTGCGGGCGTGGCTTCTGTTGATGGGGTACTGCTCTCGGTACTGGACGTCGGGGCCGGTGGCAGGTGTTGTGCATTGAGCAACTCCAACCCGCGCAACGCATGGGTACTACTTGGATTCAACGTCAGTACATTTTCCAGACAGACGCGTTTATCTTCGGGGGTCTCAACCAGACTCGATATCCACAGCCAGGCCAGTTCATTGCGGTCATCTTCTTCGACCACCTGCGTCAATAGCTTCAGTGCCTCTTCACGCTGACCAGCTTTGGCCGCATCTATTCCCTGTTTCAGCAGCTCTCGGGTACCCACCCCACACCTCCTGAAATTGGTCTCCTGTTTGTATCAGAATCTCTTGTCTCTTATGATACCAGGGACAACAAAGAACGCTTAGATGATGCTGATGCCTGGGTCCAGGTCCCCTCAAAGCGCCAGTCACTCATCATCCAGGCACGAAAGACAGTTTTATAGGTCATCATGGTCTGACGCGCAATCTCTGGCCAGTTATAACGCGTCTGGATGTCATTGATCGCATTGATAGTCAATGCACGTGCCCAGTCCTGATTTTGAAACGTCATAATCAATGCCCTGGCAAGATCATGGGTATCACCAGGTTCAACGGTCAGACCCGTTTCATGCGAACGGATTACCTCGCGCAGACCTCCTGTGCGGGCAACAATCACGGGACATCCAGCTGCACTCGCTTCCAGGGCTACAATGCCAAAGGGTTCATACAACGACGGAAAGACGGCTGCATCAGCCGTGTGATATAGTCGAGTACGATCCTCGTCTGAGATGAACCCGGCGAAATGAACGCGCTCGCTGATCCCAAGTGCTTCGGCCTGTCTTTTGAGATCGTCAATCGAGGGTCCCCGACCGGCAATAACAACACGCACCGGTACCTGTTGTAACACATCTGGTAATGCATCGATTAGTACATGGAGACCCTTTTCATAGACCACTCGACCAATAAAAAAGGCCATGAACTCGTCATCAGCGACAAAACGACGACGAAATGCCTGTCGTTCAGCTACATTGTCAAACGGATTTTCGGGAAGATAGACCCCATTCGGAATAATGTCAATCTTGTCTGCTGGTACCTGAAAATAATCTTGGATTTGCTGCTGCATAAATGCAGAACAAACAATGATGCGCCAGGCTTCATAGCTCAGCTGCCATTCCTGATGCTCGATCTGATGACCATGCTCACCATGGATCATTCCACGCCCACGTCCACGTTCGGTTGCATGAATAGTCGCAATCAGCGGAATATGCCAGTATTGTTTCAGTGTCATGCCCGATAGTGTCGTCAACCAGTCATGTGTATGAATAAGATCAAAAGGACCGGTCTGTTCAACGAACTGCAAGGCCGTATGCACGAAACGGATATTTTGTTCCGCAACAAACGCGGGACCGGGGGCATTGGCTAAGAAACCATCGCCAGGAGCCGGTAATGGCGGAACACGGACAATACGAACGAATGGTGCAATCAGTTCATGCTCTTGACCATCACCGAGCAACGGTGTCATAACCGTAACATCAACGCCTTCATGGGCCAGTGCCGGCACCAGGTCGGCAACATGCTTGCCCAAACCACCAATCAAGTATGGTGGATACTCCCAAGAAAGCATTAAAACACGCAATGGTCGAGATTCGTCGGATTGCATCGGTGATTCCTTTCATTGATCAACAAACACCACCATACCAGAGAGCATACCATTGACTGTGCTCAATGCTATCTGGTTATGATGGTGGTTACCTGTTCTGCTCATCGGATTGTAAAACGTAGGATAACACATTCAGTTTGCACGTAGGGAAAGACTGGCCCTGGTGCTTTCCCTATGTTCTGCAATCATTTCTTCAAAAGGACGTAAAGACCTAGCCGATAGTGGCACCACTGCCAACGGCTCGTTCAACACCAAAAGCCTGTTCACCAGTGCGGGGACGAATCACCACGTTCCGACCAATGCGGGCTTGTGCCGGTATCGTTGTCCGGGCACCGACCAAGGTCAAACCAGTGTTCAAGCTACTGTACGCTTCGGTATTGGGCGTATTATCTTCCCCCATGCCAACCATGGCTTCAGCCCCGATCCGTACATCTTCATCAATGACACAACGATCAACCTCAGCTCCTGGACCAATCCAGGCATTGTGCAGAATAATCGAATCACGCACGGTTGCCCCAGGGCTAATCACCGCTCCGGGCGAAATCACCGAACGCGACACCGTACCTTGAACACGGCAGCCATCACTGAGCAGGCTATTCTCAAGGTTCGCGGTTGCGGCAATTTCGACACCAGGCAACTGGGCACTGGTAGTATGGATCACCCACTCTGGATCATAGAGATCGAGTGCGGGTGTTTCGGCCAGTAGCCCCATATTGGCTTCGTAATAGGCCTGTACTGTGCCAACATCTACCCAATATCCCTGAAAGTTATAGGCATACGCATTGACTTTGCCAATGAGGTTGGGCAGCAGTTCACGACCAAAGCTTACTTCACGGCCGCGATTCAGCAGATCGATCAGGAACTCCTTATTGAAGGCATAAATGCCCATTGATGCCAGACTGCTGCTGGTTCGGCGTGGTTTTTCCACAAAGCTACTGATATTGCCATTGGCATCTACCGAAACGATGCCATAGCGATAGGCCTCATGCGGGCTCACACTATGCACACCCAGGGTAATATCAGCCTGACGCTCCTGGTGTAATTGCAGCAGCGGACGATAATCCATCTTATAAATATGATCGCTTGCGAGAATTAAGACCGTATCAACAGATTGATCTTCAATAAATTCAAGGTTGTAGCGAATGGCATCAGCGGTGCCTCTTTGCCAGCCACCACCTTCGGGCGTAGGAGAGGGATGCATAATGCGCAAACCGCCCTGAGTACGGTCAAGATCCCAAGGGCTTCCGACGCCAAGATGGGCCTGGAGTGAACGCGGTTGATATTGGGTGAGCATGCCCACATTATAGATGCCTGAGTTGACACAGTTTGAAAGGGTAAAATCGACAATACGGAACTTCCCGCCAAATGGAAGGGCAGCACCAGCCCGTCGGGCCGTTAAGACACTCAGTTGCGGTGATTCACCACCGGCCATGATCAATGCAAGTGTACGTATCATTCATCAGTCCTTACTTTTCATTTCAAGCCTTGTGCCATCCTCAAATGGTTTCACCACTGGGAATATCGTTGCCAGGAAAATCTTCTGCATCACGATCGGCATTGATCAAAACATTGCGACCGATGGTGATAGAGGGAGGGATATGCGCATTTTTGCCGACAACACTAATACCTCCGGTGATCTTATCTGGCTGTACTCGGTTCGGTGTATCAACATCATCACCCGATCCCAGACGTACTCCCGGACCAACAACCACCTGTTTATCAACAACTGCACGGTCAACAATAGCGCCCGGACCAATCCACGTATCATTCATAACAACACTATTACGAACGATAGCACCCGGTGAAACATAAACGCCTGGTGAAAGCACTGAATGATCCACTGTTCCTCGAACAATAGAGCCGTTACAAACAATTGAGCGATGGATTTGAGCTTGTGGACCAATTTTCACTGGCGGTCGCTCTTCACTGCGTGTCCGAATAATCCAATCCGGATCAAAGAGCTTCAGTTCGCATTCCGGATCAAGAAGTTCCATACTGGTCTGCCAGTAGGCTGGTATCGTTCCTACATCAACCCAATAGCCGCTAAACTCATACGCCATAACGCGGTCACCAGAACCACCAATCATAGCGGGCAGCACATGCTTACCAAAATCAATCCGAGGATTCTCTTCACTTCCCTCGCTCAAACGTCGGTACAATACGTCAGCCGTAAAGACATAAATCCCCATCGAAGCTAACGTGCCCTTATCGCGATCTTTCGGTTTTTCGCTAAACTCAACGATCTCATTCCGGTCATTCGTCGTCATAATCCCAAAACGATGCGTTTCTTCTAACGGCACATGCATCACGCCAACCGTAACATCCGCACGGTTGCGCTGATGCTGTTCAATCATATCACTATAGTCCATTTTGTAAATATGATCACCCGAAAGAATCAAAATAAGATCAGCTCGATGATCACGAGCATAGTTGAGATTTTGATACACTGCGTCGGATGTGCCGCGATACCACGATTGATCACCACGGGCGAGATAGGGCTGTAAGAGCACTACCCCTCCGCGGTTGCGATCAAGGTCCCAGGGCTTGCCAATACCGATATGATCGTTTAACGAGTGTGGTCGGTATTGGGTCAGCACTGCTACATCATAGATGCCTGAATTGACGCAGTTTGAGAGCGTAAAATCGATGATACGAAACTTCCCGGCAAATGGCACCGATGGTTTTGCTCGTTTTTCCGAAAGAACACTCAAGCGTGTTCCTTCGCCTCCTGCCATAATCATAGCCACAACGCGCATACTGAACCCACTCTCCATCTTTCAATCGATACGAATATCTCTCTATTTTGCCCTGATTGTAACCCGAAACGAGAGAGAACGCAACACAACGCCTTCAGCGAAAAATCCGAGACCGTATCGAAAGAAGGGAAAGAGTTTGGCAGAAAGGGCTTGCCACATACCTACCAATGCTAGTTAGCATACGTTAAAGAGATATGCTGATGAATTGATTAGGATGTATCACAGTTGTGATACATCCTAATCACAGTGAATTATCGATCAATTATGCCAATTATGCCGCTGCTTCATAGCCCGGTGGCGGGTCCGCAACAGACATCTGAATCACATTGAAAACGCACCCTGTGGGTCTTGTAGTACCGCAAAACGGCCAGTCTCAGGAATGTCGGTTGCACCCATCAACATGGTAGCCCCCAATTCCTGTGCTTTTGCTACCGTCGCATCACAGTTCTCTACCGCAAAATAGATCGACCAGTTTGAAGGAACATCGCCCCATTCAGCTGTTATCTGCATCATACCAGCAGCCATACGACCCTGATTTTGATAACTGGTATATGTCATGCCCGTAGCCATCTCCGTATCCTGTGTTTCCCAACCAAAGAGCGCTGTATAAAACACCCGCGCCTGCTCACTATCGCGCGTTGCCAGTTCGTTCCAACACAAACTACCAGGAATATTCACCAGCTTTGCACCAATATGCTGACCCGGTTGCCAGAGCGCGAAACGTGCGCCGGTTGGGTCCTGGATCAGCGCCATTCTCCCTGCATCCATTACATCGTATGGGGCCTGCACAATCGTCGCTCCCAGCGTTTGCGCCTGCTCAACCAGAGCATCACAGTTATCCACCGATATATACGAGAGCCAATGTGAAGGGGTCTGCTGAGATCGTTGCTCAGCATCCATCTGGTAGAGCGCAGCAACCTCATGGTCTTCAAGCAGCAACATGGTGTAAACGCCCTCTGGACCAGTTGGCATGTCGTGAGACTGCCAACCAAACAGCTCGGTGTAGAATTGCTTTGCCCCTGCTGCATCAGTTGTGACAAGATCTACCCATGAAAATGTACCCGACGGATATTGTTTGACTACTTGCATGGTTCATTCTCCTTGTATCATCAGAACGTGGAACACGTTGCAACGAACGCGACTCATGATAACACACGTGATACTCGGTCGCTCTCTTTCGCTACCACCCTATTATACATGATTACGAACAAATGTTCAAGTCTTATCTGCCATGGCTGGTGGTATCATGGGTACGACTTCTCATCGCGCAGCAGTGCCGCAACCTGAAATGGATCGGCGGTCACCACGCTACTGGCAAAGACCTCCATCGCCCCAACGTTGACCATTGGCGAAAGCGGATTGCCCCGATCCACGATCCGTACACAGATAGGCAAGTCATCCCACGGTTCTTGTGTTGGCACCATCGGCGGCAAATACACCGCCAGATTGAAGCTCCGTACTCCCTGCTGATCGATCAGATGGCGTAATGCTGTATACGCTGCATCCCAGAGCGGTTGTAAATCGACCACCGAAGCTGGAGCAAACAGCAGTAATTCCCGATCCTTGATGGGTGTGAGTGAAGCATATCCCTGGACCAGATCATGATCACAAAACGTCAACCCCAGATGACGGCATAACCGTGCTATATCTGAAAAATACGAACGACCCAGATCTACCCGATACTGCGCTGTCACCCGCCGCCATCGTTCAACCTGACCCGCTGGCATACCCTGCGATAAAATCATCTGCATATGCCCATGAGTAATCGTTGCCCCACTCTTCCACAGGCAGTTCCAGGTAATTAGGGGATAACATGCCGCTGGATCATGGCGATGCGCGGTTTGCAGCCATCGTAGGGCGACATCGATATAGTCATGAAAATGGTCACGATGAACGTGCAACGGATGAAACGTATCAAAGATGACCAGACCATGCCAGCCATCATATTTTGCAACATTAGAGGCGCTCATACAGTGCTTTCCCCGAATGCGCCCAAAAACATCGGCGGTTGTACCGTGCAACGGGTCACTAAACGTATCATTGTCGCCACTATCGGCAGCTATCCGTTCTTCCAATGCTGCATCAGCTATCGGATCTGCATTGACCGCATTGGGACGACGTGCTCGCAACGGGTTGTACAGCGTCGCTTCCAACGTCCAGCGGTTCGTAACCTTGACAATGGTCTGATCGATCACCGGCTCAAGTGCCCCAAAATGATGCAGGATCCAGGGATGCATCGTATCTGGAGGACAGGTCTTACCCTGGACTCGTTCGATAAAAAAGAGGTGGTCGAAAACTGTGCGCAGATCTATTGGCAGTTGCCCTCTTCTTTCTGGTAGATCTGCAATCGTATACTGTAACATCCTCGCTCCAATAAGCTGATCGCGTTGCTCCTCACAAGCATTATACCTGTATCCAGCACGGCTTTTGTATCGAAAGATGACCCTGACCGAATGAAGCACCTTTCGTTGTGTGGTGACACATGCTATACTGATATGGGAGACGAGCATGTGAAGAACACCTTCTGCTCGCCCCTGTTAGATGAGAGAGCAATGGAAAGGTACTCTCTATGAGTAAAAACAAAACCACCGTTTCTGGCGGAGCAGGTGCGGTTGGCATTCTTGTTGTCATCGGATTCATCCTTGTTGTTGTCGGGTTTCTGCTCCTCAACTCGTTTACCGTTGTTGATGCAGGTACTCGTGGCGTGGTACGCACTTTTGGCGAAGTTACTGATATCTATGGTGAAGGTCTGCATTTTCGGGCTCCCATGATTACCGATGTTATTGTTGTTGATGTGCGCACACAACGTCATCAATCAGATTCGTCGGCTGCTTCACGTGATCTGCAAATTGTTCAGGCCCAGGTTGTACTGAATTATCGACCAGATGCAACGAAAGTAGATAGCCTGGTACGTGATATTGGCACCGATTATGTCAATGTCGTGGTAGATCCAGCCATTCAAGAATCGGTTAAGGCTGCCACTGCCAAGTTTACGGCCGAACAACTCATCACTCAGCGACCGGAGGTCTCCGGTGAGATACGCGAAGTGCTTGAAGCTCGCCTGAGTTCACGCGGCATCATTGTCGAAGACTTGTCGATCACCGATTTCCAATTTAGTGAAGAGTTTCGCAAAGCGATTGAGGCCAA